>DASVTN010000095.1:0-7094 GCA_036387555.1 Allosphingosinicella sp.
TCCCGATGCGCCTCCCTTATTGAGCGCCCCCTGTCTCCCGGGCGGCCTTCGAGCCGGTTCCGGTCGGGGAGTAGCTCAGCCTGGTAGAGCACTGTCTTCGGGAGGCAGGGGCCGGAGGTTCGAATCCTCTCTCCCCGACCATTTTTCGCAGCTTCACGCCCTTCGGTGTCGTGCCGAGCGAAGCGATCGACATTGTCCGAGCTTGCGCGATTGTCACCGAGCGAGCGGCCGAGTTGCGGAAACTGATGTATCTGAATAATACACCCTGACGAGGTCGGAGGGTGACAATGGGGAATTCGGCGCTCTTTGTGGCGGCGGCTTCGGCTGCCCTGATCCAGCCGGAGGCTGAGAGCCCACCCATTTCGCGGCGGCTTGAGCAAGCGCTGGAGGCGATGGTGCCCCCGGTCAAGGTGGCCGGGCGCGAGTATGAACCGCGCCCCGTGACTGATCTGATGAAGAGGGAGAACGTTCCCGGCATCAGCGTCGCGGTGGTGGAGGACGGCCGTATCGTCTGGGCGCGGGCTTACGGAGTGGCCGACAGCTCGAGCGGCCAAGCGGCAACCGCCGAAACGATGTTCCAGGCCGCCTCGATCAGCAAGCCGGTCGCCGCGACGGGAGCGCTTGCTCTGGTCGACTCGGGGATCTTGAGCCTCGATCGCCCGGTCGACGAGCAGCTCACCTCCTGGAAGATCCCCGCGCACGATTTTGCCGAGGCCGTAACGCTGCGGCGCCTGCTCACCCATACGGCGGGCCTGACGGTGCATGGCTTCCCCGGCTATGCGGCCGGTGCGCCGCTACCCACTGTCGTGCAGGTGCTGAACGGAGAAGCGCCGGCAAATACTCCGGCGGTTCGGGTGGATATCCAGCCAGGATCGCGCTGGCGCTATTCGGGGGGCGGCTTTACCGTTGCGCAGGCGCT
This sequence comes from Allosphingosinicella sp., assembly GCA_036387555.1. Lineage (GTDB taxonomy): Bacteria > Pseudomonadota > Alphaproteobacteria > Sphingomonadales > Sphingomonadaceae > Allosphingosinicella. The sequence continues at coordinate 920 of DASVTN010000095.1, forward strand.
GATGACGGACGCCACCGGCGAGCCGTTCGCGAAGCTGATGGACCGGCTGGTGCTGCGGCCGACCGGAATGAAGCATTCAACCTTCGAGCAGCCTTTGAACGGCGCCGAGGCTGCTGGAGCCGCGACCGCACATGACGGCAAGGGACAACCGATCCCCGGCCGCTTCCATATATATCCCGAGGCGGCCGCTGCCGGCCTTTGGACAACACCAAGCGATCTGGCACGGTGGGCGGTGGCGGTGTCCTCGGCCTCCCAAGGCGGGACCGGAGGCCTGCTCACGCCGGAGACGGCCCGTGCGATGCTGACGCCGGGAATGGGTGACTGGGGCCTCGGCGTCGGCCTGCAAGGCGAAGGCGCGGACATGCGCTTCTGGCATAATGGGGTGAATGAGGGCTTCCGCACGATCCTGTTCAGCTACCCCCGGCGCCGGCAGGCGGTTGTGATCATGGCGAACAGCGATACCGGCAACGAGGTCCTCGGTCCGGTGCGGGTGGCGATCGGACGGGTCCTGGGCTGGCCCGGCTCGGAGCAACGAACGATCACCCCGGTCCCGGTGCGCATTGAATCCCGCACCGAGCAGGTCGGCTACTATTCCAGCCCCAGCTTCTCGGCGCATATCGGCCTGCGGGAGGAAGGGCTTGTGCTTGTGCCGAGCCAGGGCGATCCCGTGGAAGCGATACCGCAAGGGGAAGACGCCTACGCTCTCGCTGAAAGGGGGGACCCGCTGCAATTCCAGCGCGACAGCAAGTCCGGCCGGATCACGAGCCTGACCATCGGCAGGCTCACTTTGCAGCGGAGGCCCTGAAGCTTTCCGGCACTCCCGGAAACCACCATGAGCGGTCCGTTTCACGCCATTGGCGGTAATTGGTCGCGGAACCTCTCTCCCCGACCATTTTTCCTCGCTGCGCATTGACGATGGGCGGGCTCAGGCGGGTCTCGTGGTCGGGGGGGGGCGCGATCGTCCTATTTCCCGGCGGCAGCGGCGAGGGACTCCCGCACCCGAGCCAAAGCAAGCTCCAGCGGCTCCGTCTCGCCCATCAGTGCGAAGCTTCCGTTCAACGCGAAGGTGCAGTGGCCGTGGACGGTGGCGATGAGGGAGCGGGCGAGGCGGGGGGCTTCCTCGCGCCGCGGCGCGGGCAGGGCGGCGGCGATCTCCTTGGCGACGATTTCGGTGAGCACCCGGCGCTCGTCGTCATATTCGGGCGGCATCGGCACGTCCGGCGGCAGGCGGTGGTCGTAGATCGCCATCCACAGATTGGGATTTTCCCGGGCGAAACTGAAATAGCCCTCGACCAGGGTGCGGATGCGGTCGTCGCCGGCGCAGGCGAGCCGATCGCGCAGATGATCGGCCCACAGCCGGAACGTCCGGGTGTTGATCGCCAGCACCAGGCGGTCGTGGGTGCCGAACACGTTGTAGATGGTGCCGATGGAATAGCCGATCCGCTTGGCGACCTCTCGCGCGGAGAATCGCGAGAAGCCCACTTCCGCGAGCTGCCTATGCCCTTCGAGGATGATCATCCGCTCCAGCTCGGCGCGGCTGTGGTCCGATCGTCTGCCCATGAGGAGAAGTCCTGCCGATAAAAATGAACAGTGTCTATTATTTTAATTGAACGGTGATCATTTCTGCGGTAGGTGGGCCTGTGCAAGCGGAGAAACGCCGTGACCGAGATTGTCGTGATCCTCGCCCTGACCGTGTTCCTGGCCAAGATGTGGGACCGCCTCCGAGCGCTCGAGCGGCGTCTCGAAGCCGTCGAGCTGCGCCCGGCGGCCGCGCTTCCCCGCCACGCTCCGGCCTCGCCCGCCGCCGACGAACGCTGGTGGGAGATTGCGGCGGGACGTGCGCCCGAGCCTTCCTCCGCGCAGGAGCGGGAATTCGAAATCGAGCCGGAACCCGAGGCGGACCTGGCGCCGGAACCTCTCGAATTCCCCGAGCCTGCGCCAATACCCATCGCGGCCTCCGAGCCGGCGCCCGAGCCCACTCCCGCTCCGGCGTCCGTCCCTGGACCGGACCCGGTCGAGGCGGAGCCCGAGCCGGTGCGCGGCTTCGGGTTCGAGGAGCTTTTCGGCCGCCGGCTGCCGATCTGGGCGGGCGGGGTGACCCTCGCCGTCGCGGGCGTGCTGATCGTCCGCTATTCGATCGAGGCGGGACTGCTCTCGCCTCTGGTCCGCTTCGTCGCGGGCCTGATCTTCGGAACCGGCCTGATCGCGGCCGCCGAGCTTGCCCTTCGCCTCGAGGAGAAGGTCCGCGACGCGCGGGTCCGGCAGGCCCTCGCCGGCGCCGGAATCGCGACGCTCTACGCCAGCATCCTCGTCGGAGTGAACCTCTACGCCCTGATCGGGCCGATGACGGCCTTCGCCGCGATGGCGGCGGTGACCGCTTTGGCGATGGGTCTCTCGCTCCGCTTCGGAGCGCCGAGCGCGCTGCTCGGGCTGGTCGGCGGCCTCGCCGCGCCGGCGCTGGTCGGAGCGGGCGAGCCGAACGTGCCCCTGCTCACGCTCTACCTCGGCCTTGCGGTCGCCGGCCTCTGCGTCCTCTCCCGCGCCCAGCGCTGGATGTGGCTCGGCGCAAGCGCCCTGGCGGGTGGTCTCGGTTGGGGCCTGGTGCTCGTGGTCGGCGGAGCGCTCGACACGGCCGCGTCGCTTTCGATCGGCCTCTACCTGCTCGTCGTCGGGATCGCGCTTCCGCTCGTCGCTTTGCCCTCCACGGCCGGCAAGCTGCTTCGGATCGGCGGAAGCCTCGCCGCCGCGGCGCAGATGGCCGCGCTGGTCGCGAGCGGCGGCTTCTCGATGCTTCACTGGGGTCTGTTCGGCCTGATCTCGATCGCTATCATCTGGCTCTCGCGCCGGGAAGAGGCGTTCGCCCGGCTCCCCGCCGTCGGCCTCGCCCTCGCCCTGATCCTCGCCGGCGCCTGGCCGGACCCGGGCGTGACCCAGTTCGCGCTGGTCATGGCCGCAGCCGCCCTCGTCTACGGCGGGCCCGCGCTCCAGGCGCTCTGGCGGCCGGCGGGCGGGCTGGTGGAGGTCGGCCAGATCGCCGCCCTCGCCGTCGGCGGCGTCTTTGTCGCGGCGATCCACTTCTTCCGGACCGACGGCAGCGCCGACATCGCCCTCGCCGGAGCCTCGCTCGCCGCGGCCGCCTTCCCGGCGGCGGCGGCCGCGCTCGGCTGGCGCAAGGCCGAACGGCGGGAGGATCGGCGCTTCTCGCTTCTCGCCTGCACCGCGGCCCTGCTGGCCGGCGTTTCCGCCTGCTTCGCGATCCCAATCGAGACCCTGCCGCTGGCCCTCGCGGCGATCGCCGCCGGGCTGCTGCTGCTCAGCCTCGCCGCCGGGGACCGCCGGATCGAGCCCGCGGCCTGGGCCGGGGCGGCGCTCGCCGCCTGCCTGTTCGCCAATCCGGCCGGCTTCGAGCACGAAGCGGAGCGCCTCCTCGGCTTCGGCCAGCCGATCGACGTCGTGATGGCGCTGGTGCGCTGGATCGGCGCGGCCGTGGCCGCCCTCATCTTCGCCGGCCACGGCCGGCTCGCCAAGGCGCGCGTGGCCGCCCAGGCGGCCGGGGCGCTCTTCGCCTACGGCGCGGCGGCGCAGGTGGTGCCGGCGGCCTATCTCTCCCTGGTGGCGCCGGCGGCCCTGCTCGGGCTCGCTCTGGCGGCCCGACGGTTCGATTCCAAGGCCATGCTGCCCGCCCTGGCGGTGGCGCTCGCCGTGACGATCGGCTGGACGCTCGTGCCCTTGCTCCTCTGGGCGACGGCCGCCCTGGCGTCGCTGGCCGGCAACCCGCTGTTCGCCGGCGAGCTTCCCCAGGTGCGCGATTCGATGCAGCGGCTGCTCGCTCCGGCGCTGCTGATCGCGGCCTCGGCCCAAGCCGCGGCCCGGCAGCTGGAGAGGGAGGTGCGCCGGTGGGCCTTCGCCGCCGCCCTCGCCCTCGGCCTCGTCGCCGCGCACGTCGCGTTCAAGCAGCTCGTCGGGCTGGAGGCGGCGGACTTCGCCGGCTGGGGCCTGGCCGAGCGCACCCTCTGGCAGGCCCTGCTGCTGGGCGCGGCCGCCGCCGCGTGGAAGCTCGGCTACCGCCGCGGGGGCCTGGCCCTGGGCGCCGCCGCGCTCGCCCACCTCGTCTGGTACAGCCTCGTCCTCCACAACCCGCTCTGGGCGGAGCAGGCCGTCGGGCGGCTGCCGCTGCTCAACCTGCTCGCCTGCATCTACGGGCTGCCGCTGGCGATGCTGGCGCTGGCGCCGAGGATCGAGCCGGGTCTCTTCCCACGCCTCGAGCGGCCCCGCGCCGCCGCGCAGATGCTGCTCGTCGTCCTGCTCGCCTTCTCGACCCTGCGCCAGCTCGTCCACGGATCGATCCTGGTCGAGCCGGGACTGTCGCAGGGCGAGGACATCGCCCGCTCGATCCTGGCGGTGGCGCTCGCGATCGGCTTCCTGCTCTGGGGCATGAGGCGGGGATCGAGCGACTGGCGGATCGGATCGCTGGTGCTGATGCTGGGCGCGGTCGCGAAGGTCTTCCTGCTCGACGCCTCCGGCCTGGAGGGGCTGATGCGGATCGCCTCCTTCGTCGCCCTGGGCTTCAGCCTGATCGGGATCGGCTGGCTCTACAGCCGCTCCCTGAGCGGCGAACGGGCGCCGCCCCGCGCCACCCGCGAAACGGACTGACAGGAGCCTCGCCGGATGCTAGGGGCGGCCCATGCTCAACCTCAACGCGATCACGGTCCGCCTCGGCGGGCGGACCATCCTTGACGGCGCCACGGCCTCGCTGCCGCCGGGCGGCCGGATCGGGCTGATCGGGCGCAACGGGGCCGGCAAGTCCACCCTGATGCGGGTCGTCGCGGGGCTGCTCGATCCAGACGAAGGCTCGGCCGAGATGCCGCGCGCCGCCCGCATCGGCTATATCGCCCAGGAAACCCCCGCCGGCGAGGCGAGCCCGTTCGAGACCGTGCTCGCCGCCGACGAGGAGCGGGCGCGGCTGCTCCACGAGGCGGAGGAGACGCAGGACGCCCACCGCCTCGGCGACATCCACGACCGCCTCAACGCCATCGGCGCCCATGCGGCGCCGGCCAGGGCCGCGCGGATCCTGGTCGGCCTCGGCTTCGACGAGGAGATGCAGCAAAGGCCGCTCGACAGCTTCTCGGGCGGCTGGCGGATGCGCGTGGCGCTCGCCGCCTTGCTCTTCTCGGGGCCGGACCTGTTGCTCCTCGACGAGCCTTCGAACCATCTCGACCTCGAAGCGACGCTCTGGCTCGAGAATTTCCTCAAGGGCTATCGTGCGACGATGCTGATCGTCAGCCACGAGCGCGACCTGCTGAACAACGTCGCCGACCATATCCTGCACCTCGAGCAGGGCAAGGTGACGCTCTATCCCGGAGGCTACGACGCGTTCGAGAAGCAGCGCGCCGAGCGCCTCGCGCAGCTCGAATCGGCGCGCGCAAACCAGGCGGCGCAGCGCGCCCGGCTCCAGGATTACATCGCCCGCAACTCCGCCCGTGCCAGCACCGCCAAGCAGGCCCAGTCGCGGGTCAAGGCGCTCGCCCGGATGGCGCCGATCGCCGCCGTCGCCGAGGATCCGAGCCTGACCTTCGACTTCCCGAGCCCGGCCGAGCTGAAGCCGCCGCTGGTCCAGCTCGACATGGCCGCGGTCGGCTATTCGCCGGGCAATCCGGTGCTCTCGCGCCTCGATCTCAGGCTCGATCCGGACGACCGGCTGGCGCTGCTCGGGCGCAACGGCAACGGCAAGACGACCCTTGCCCGGCTGCTCGCGGCGCAGCTTCCGGCGATGGAGGGGGAGATCAGGGCCTCGGGCAAGCTCAAGGTCGGCTATTTCACCCAATATCAGGTCGAGGAGCTGAACGGCGACGAGACTCCGCTCCAGCACATGGCGCGGCTGATGCCCAAGGCGACTCCGGCGGCGGTGCGCGCCCAGCTCGGGCGCTTCGGCTTCTCCGGTCTCAAGGCGGTGATGCGGGTGGGCGACATGTCGGGGGGCGAGCGGGCGCGGCTCGCGCTGGCGCTGATCACCCGCGAGGCGCCGCACCTGCTGATCCTCGACGAGCCGACCAACCATCTCGACGTCGACGCCCGCGAGGCGCTGGTGCAGGCGCTCAACGACTATCGCGGCGCCGTCGTCCTGGTCAGCCACGACCGCCACATGCTCGAGCTCACCACCGACCGGCTGGTGCTG
>DASVTN010000096.1:0-35945 GCA_036387555.1 Allosphingosinicella sp.
ATTGCCCTGTCCGTCGATCAGCATCACCCGCATCGACCAGTCCTGGGCGAGGCGGGCGAGCGCGTCGTAGATCGCGCTGTCGCCGTGCGGGTGGTAATTGCCCATGACGTCGCCGACGATCTTGGCGCATTTGCGGTAGGGGCGGCCGGGGACGAAACCGCCTTCGTCGCAGGCGAAGAGGATCCGGCGGTGGACCGGCTTGAGGCCGTCGCGCACGTCCGGAAGGGCTCGCGCGACGATCACCGACATGGCGTAGTCGAGGTAGGAGGTCTTCATCTCCTCGACGATCTGGACCGGGGAGATGTCGTGGCTGTCGATGGTCGGCGGGGCGCTGGCCAAGGGAGGTTTTCCTGATGTCTGTCGTGATGCGCCGGGGCGCGGAAAGGGGGTCGAGGGGCTGCCTAGCGGAAGGGATCGCACGGCGCCACCCCGCGCGCACGTACGCGTACGCGTACGTGCGCGAGGTTTCCTGGATGGGCGGGAGCGGCGGTTTTGCCATCGTCGTCCCGGCGAAAGCCGGGACCTCGGGTCGGAAAGTCTCGGCGGGCCTCCCCGAGATCCCGGCTTTCGCCGGGATGACGAGGAGGTCGTCAAACCGCTGCAAACCAAGCCGTTTCAGCCCCCGCCGGTTCAACGGCCATTCAGCGCTTGAGCGCTAGAAACGCGTCTCATTTGGCGGTAGAGGCCGCGCCACACCCCTTTCGAACCAGACCGCCCGGTACAAGGCTCGGTCAACAGGAGGCATGTCCATGAAATCGGTATCCAGGATCGCGCTCGGAGTCGCTCTCGTACTCGGCGGCGCCTCGATGGTCGCGGTTGCCCCGGCCGATGCGCAGAAGAAGAAGAAGGGTGAGGCCGCCCAGCCCGCGGCCAAGGCCATGAACCTGTCGAAGGAGGAGCGCGCCGCGCTCCTGCCGGTCCAGACGGCCGTCGTCGCCAAGGATTGGGCCACCGCCCAGACCGCGCTGGCCGCCGCGGCCCCCGTCGCCACCAGCCCCGGCGGCCGCTACGCTCTCGGCCGGTTCCAGCTCGAAGTCGGGCTCGGCACCAGCAACGTGGCGATGCAGTCCCAGGGGATCGAGAATTTGATCTCCAGCGGCCAGGTCGACGCCGCCCAGCTGCCCGGCATGTACCGCAACCAGGCGATCCTCGCCAACAACGCCGGCAACAAGGCCAAGGCCGAGGCTTCCTATGCCAAGGTCGTCGAGCTTACGCCGAGCGATCCCGAGGCCCTGATCAACCTCGCCCAGATCAAGAGCGAGCTCAAGAAGCCGGCCGAGGCTGTCCAGCTGATCTCGCGGGCGATCGACATGCAGCGCGCCGCCGGCCAGCCGGTCAAGGAAAGCTGGTACAAATATGCGCTGAAGCTCGCTTTCGACGGACGCCAGAACCCGGCGCTTCGCGAAGCTTCGCAGAAGCTCAGCCGCGACCTCGTCACCGCCTATCCGACCAAGGAGAATTGGCGGGACTCCGTGCTCATCTTCCGCGACACGAACAATCTCGACGCGGCCGCCGACCTCGACGTCCTCCGCTTCATGCGGGCGAGCGGCTCCCTTGCCGGCGAGCGCGACTGGTACGATCTCATCGACGGCCTCTACAAGGGCGGCAACTACGCCGAGGCCAAGTCGGTGCTCGACGAGGGCTCGTCGAAGCGGATGATCGATCCCAAGAAGGCCGCCTTCGCCGAGCTGATCCGGCTGACCAACGCCCGCATGTCGGGCGACCGCGCCTCTCTCCCCGGCGAGGAGTCGAAGGCGATGGCGGCGGCGACCGGCGCCAGCGCTCTCAAGATCGGCGACGCCTTTTACGGCTATGGCGAGCATGCCAAGGCGATCGCGCTCTACCGCGCGGCGCTGACCAAGGGCGGAGTCGACGCCAACCTCGTCAACACCCGCCTCGCCATGGCGCTGCTCGCCTCCGGCGACCGCGCCGGCGCCGAGACGGCCTTCAGGTCGCTGACCGGCCCGCGCCAGAATCTCGGCGCCTTCTGGCTCGCCTGGCTGACCCGGCCCGCCGCATAGCCGCAACTGCCTCCCCATGCGCGCATGGGGAGGGGACCGCCGAAGGTGGTGGAGGGGTGACTTGGCGTAGGCCTGTTCCAGCTCACCCCTCCACCATGCTGCGCATGGTCCCCTCCCCATCTGCGATGGGGAGGCAAACCGCCGTCCCATATTGCGACTAGCCCCGATTGGCCCTCTTCCGCTTGCCGGAAGGCCGGGTTAACGATTGGCGGGGCCGGCATTCGGCTTCATTCACGAAGGGCTGGCCGCTTGCGTTTCGACGACATGATCGCGACGGTGCTGAGGCAGAGCGAGGCGCGTCCGGCCGCGCTCGCCGCCAAGTGGCGCCAGCTCGTCGATCTGATCGCGCAGGGCCGGAGCGAAGGCGACTCCAGGGCCGAGGCGCTCGCCTGGCTGGCCGAGCACCGGCGCCGGGTTCCGGCGGAGTCGCGGCGGGAGGTCGCCCGCTCGCTGGCCGGCCGCCGGATCGATCCCGCCGCTTTGGCCTTCTTCGCCGAGGATCTGCCCGCGGTCGCTTCGCCCCTGCTTGCGGGAGCGCTTCTGGATTCGCAATCCTGGCTCGCCCTCCTGCCGCGCCTCGGACCGGTCGCCCGCGGCCTGCTGCGCCATCGCCGCGATCTCCCGCCCGAGGTGGTGCATTCGCTCGCCGCCTTCGGCGCCGGCGACTTCGCGCTCGGCGGCCAGGTATCGCAGCCGCCGGAGGAGACCGTCACTCCCGCGGCCGAACGGAGCGAGGCCCAGATCCGGGACCTGGTCGCCCGAATCGAGAACTTCCGCCGGCGCCGCGATCTGGCGGGGATCGCCGCCGCCGCCGAGCCGAGCCCCGTCGACGAATTCCAGTGGGAGACCGGTCCCGACGGAGTGATCCTGTGGGTCGAGGGCGCGCCGCGCGGGCCGCTGGTCGGGCACAGCATCGCGTCGATCGCTGAGCGGGGCCAATATGGCGTCGACGGCCAGGCGGCCGGAGCCTTCGAGAAGCGCGCTCCGTTCCGCGACGCCCGGTTCAGCGTTCCCGGCGGCGGCGCGGCCTCGGGCGACTGGCGGATCTCGGGGGTCCCCTTCTTCGATGCGGGCCACGGCACGTTCCTCGGCTATCGCGGCGGCGCGCGCCGGCCCCGGCTCGACGAGGTCGCTCATGGCGCGGTCCCGGCGGAAGCTCCCACGGGTCTTTTCGGCACCGACCTTCCGGCCGATTCGCTTCGCCAGCTGATCCATGAGCTGCGCACGCCGCTCAACGCGATCATCGGTTTCGCCGAGATGATCGACGGCCAATACATGGGCCCGGCGGCGCTCAGCTACCGCTCCCGGGCGTCCGACATCATGGACCAGGCGCGGCGGCTCCTGTCGGCGGTGGACGATCTCGATACCGCCGCCCGGATCGAGACCCAGCGGCTCCAGCTCTCGGAAAGCTCGGTCGACGCGGTGGCTCTGCTCTGCCGCCTTCATGACGCCTACGAGCGGGTCGCCCGGCAGCGCGGAAGCCGGATCGTCATCGAGATCGAGCGCGACCTGCCCGATGCTAAGGTGGAGATGGACGCCGCCGAGCGCATGTTCGCACGGATGCTCGCAGCGACCATCGGCCTCGCCCGTGAAGGGGAGACGATCGCCGCCACCATGGCGATGGGCGAGGAGGGGACGCGCAAGATGCTCTGCCTCTCCATCGACCGCCCGAAGGCGATCGAGGGACTGGACGAGAACGCCCTGCTCGACCCCGGCTACAGCCCCGACGGCGACTGGCCCGGAGCCCCGGCCCTGGGCCTGGGTTTCGCGCTCAGGCTGGTGCGCAACCTCGCCGACGCCGTCGGCGGCGCACTCGAGATCGGCACGAGCCGCTTCTTCCTCTACCTGCCGCCCCTCGAGCCGGCGGAACGCTCGTCCGGCCAGAACGGTTAAGGGCAAGTGGCGCCCGACGATGAACCAGATGCGCGGGCCGGCCGCCTCGACCGGCCGCCGCCGGAGACGTCCTACATCGATCTTCCCGAAAGCTTCGGCCGCCGGTTCACCGTTTTTTGCGATACGGAGGAGGAGTTCGACTGGGCCAAGCCCAGGAGCCGCGACAATCGCTCGACGACCCACATGGCCGCGATGCCCGATCTGCAGGAGCGCTTCCGGCGGCGCGGCGTGAAATGCGTCCATCTGGTCGACCATCCGATCGCCACCGATCCCCGATCGATCGCGATGCTTCGCGAATGGCTTGAACGGGAAGAGATTTCGATCGGCACTCAGCTCCACCCCTGGGTCAATCCTCCTCATGACGAAGAGGTCAATACGTTCAACAGCTTCGTGGGCAATCTTCCCAAGAAGCTGGAGCGCGCCAAGATCGAGAACCTGACCGATACGATCGATGCCGCCTTCGGCCGCCGCCCGACCGTCTACCGCGCCGGGCGCTACGGCGTCGGCGCCAACACCGCCTCGCTGCTCCGCGACGCCGGATACGAGGCCGACGTCTCGGTCCGGGCGCTTCACGATTATAGCGACGAGGGCGGCCCCGATTTCTCGCGCGTGAGGCCCTTGCCCTTCCGGGTCGGCGAAGGCCCGCTCGTGGAATTGCCGCTCAGCGCCGCTTATGTCGGCCCGCTGCGCGCCGGCGGCAGGCGGGTCTACCGCGCCGCCGGCCGGCTGCCCCGCGGGCGCGGAATCCTCTACCGCACCGGCTTGCTCAACCGGGCGGCGCTGACCCCTGAAGGCGTGCCGCTGGCGGAAGCTCTCGCCGCGGTTCGGGCATTGATCCGGGACGGGGTCCGCTGGTTCAGCCTTTCCTTTCACTCGCCCTCGGTCGAGCCCGGCCACACGCCCTTCGTCCGCACGCCCGACGACCTGCGAAGCTTCCACGCCTGGTGGGACGAGATGTTCGACTTGTTCGAGAGCCAGGGAATCGCCCCCGCCTCGATCGAGGAGACGATCGCCGCCGCGAAGGCGGGCTGAGCCCCGTCTTGGCATCGCGGCGCCCGCTCCCTATCCGAAGATCCGGGTTACGGGCCTGTAGCTCAATTCGCGAAATTGGTGCCAGGCACCAATTTGTAAGCCTTTGATTTTCCGGAAGGGCGTCAGCGGCGCCAAGAAGGGCGGCGGACGGCGCCGTCTTGCCATCGCGGCGCCCGCTCCCTACCGAAGATCCGGGTTACGGGCCTGTAGCTCAATGGTAGAGCCGGCCGCTCATAACGGCTAGGTTGGGGGTTCGAATCCTCCCGGGCCCACCACTTCCCCGGCCCGCGTCAGGGGTGGCCGGGCAGGGCCCGTTCCAGGCTCAGCGGCACGCCCGCTCGCGCGGCAAGGTCTTCCGCCCATTGGACGGCGATGTCGATCTCGGCGCCGTAGGCGAATTTCGCGGCCGCCTCCTCCCGCTTCAGGACGGCGGGGTCGAAGGCCCTGTCCGGCCGCTTCGAATGGCGCCGGAAGGCGGGGCCGCCGGCGATTTCCACCGCGCGCGCCTCGTCCATCTCAAGCCCGAAAAGGGACGCCGCGCCCATCAGGCTTCCCGCCGGGTCCTTCAGGAAAGCGCCCATCTCGAGCGTCGCGATCCGGCCGGGGGGCCGTTCGCGCACCAGCCGGGCGAACTGGGCCTGGTGGTGAAGCCACACCCATGCCGCGGCCTGCAGATCGGTGAGAAGCAGCAGGTCGCGGCCTTCGCGGGCGTCGATCTGCGGGTGGCGGCGAAAGAGCGTCGCCATCCGCCGGGCCCATCCCCGGTTGGTCGCGCCGCGCCTGACGATGGCGAGAAGGAAATCCGGAAGCCTGGCGTACATCAACAGAGCCCGGGCGCCCGGCCGAAGGTCGAGCAGGTCGTCGATCAGAGGATTGGCGAAGTTGCTCGGCTTCACGATTACCGCCTCGCCCGCCCGGTGCGGCCGCTGAAGGAGCGCGAGGACGCAATCCAGCCCCGGCCTCGCTTCCTCGTGCCCCTCCGGGCCGGTCAGAGCGGCGGAGATATCCGTCAGAGCCCTCGGCTCCTGGAGCACCATGGCGATCCCGCCGCCGTCCAGCGCCCGCCCGAGCAGGGTCGAGCAGCAGAAGGCGGAATGAAAGATGAAGTGGCAGTCCCCGCCCGCCTCCGCCCGGCCTGCGGCGGCCAGCCGGGCCAGCGGGATTTCGGCGCGGGGCGCGTCTTCGCTGACGAACCTTTCGTCGAGGAAGGGAAGGGCGCGCTGCTCCTCGCGCGGCAGATAGGCGAACTGGACGGCGCCGCCGCCCACCACCCGGTGGGGCAGCCATGCCGGGTCCGCGAGCAGGGCGCCCAGGTCCCCGGGGCCGCCGCTGTCGGATCCGTCCATCAGGGCCTCATAGAGCAGACTGCCGCCGGCGGCCATCGCCCCCGAAGCGGAACGGGCTTGCCGCGCGGCGGCCGGAAACTTAAGGCCTCCCGTCTCGGGGAGTAGCGCAGCCTGGTAGCGCATCTGCTTTGGGAGCAGAGGGTCGCAGGTTCGAATCCTGTCTCCCCGACCATTTCGACGGCTCCCGGCTTGCGGAGGCGCGGCCGGCGCCCTGAGCGGGAGTGTTGTCTGGGAGGACAGCCGGTTCGGTCCGTCTCCCGCGCCAACCCGCAAGCTTGGCGAGGGGCAGGCGGCGGCGGCGGTGGACCTTGGAAATTGGCCCTCTTTACTGTAGCGGCCTGCCGATGAACCGCAGACCTCTCATCCTCCTCTTGATCCTGCTCGCCGCTGCTCTGGGGGCTACGCTGTTTTACTGCCTCCGGCACGGCGAAGATCAGGCGGCGCCCGCGCCCACGGCGCCCGGGCCGAGCGCGGCGATGATGGGGGCGATGCACCGGATGCACGAAGGCGTGAGCAAGACGCCCATGAGCGGGGACATAGACCGCGATTTCGTCGCCCTCATGGTTCCCCATCATCAATCGGCCGTCGAGATGGCGCGCGTCTATCTCCAGCACGGGCGCGATCCGGAGCTTCGCCGGTTGTCGGAGAACATCGTCGCTTCTCAGGAGGCGGAGATCCGCCAGATGCGCGGACGCCATCCCGTCCCGGCCGGCCCGGCGCCCGCCGCCGGCCATTAGAGCGTGATCGGCTTTGGCTGACACATCCTGTCATCCCGGCGAAGGCCGGGATCCAGGAACACGGCGGGTCTGACTGGAGCGAAGACGGTGTTAATGGATTCCGGATCAAGTCCGGAACGACGCTGAAAAAGCGTGGCGCTTCGCCAGCCGACCACTCGACGACCATCGGCCCGGCCGAAAGACGATCAGGCTCTATGCGGTGCGGGGCGCCAGCACGTCGTCGAGCACGCCCGACAGCGTCTCCAGCCGGTAGGGCTTGAACACGACCGGGCGGCCGGCGCCGCCCGCGCGGGTGATCTCGTCGCTATAGCCGGTGGTGAGGACGACCGGCACTCCGGGCAGGATGGGGCCGAGCGCGTCGGCCAGCTCGATTCCGCTCATCCCCGGCATGACGACGTCGGTGAAGACCGCGTCGAAGCCGCCGGCGCGGGCGAGTTCCAGCGCTTCGGCCCCCGTCCGCGCCCGCATCACCTGGTGGCCGAGCTCCGCCAGCAGGGTCTCGGCGAAGACCCCCACCTCCTCATTGTCGTCGACGAGCAATATCCGCCCGGTCCGGTGCTTGCGGCCGGGCTCCGGCTCGGCCCGCACGGCGGGCGGCTCCGAGCGCTCGCTGCAGGGGAGGACCAGGGTCACCGTCGTGCCCTCGCCGAGGACGCTCTCCACCTGGACGTCGCCGCCGGTCTGGGCCGCGAAGCCGTAGACCTGGCTGAGGCCGAGGCCGGTGCCCTTGCCGACGGACTTGGTGGTGAAGAAGGGCTCGAAGACCCGGCTCAGCACCTCCTGGTCGATCCCGGTGCCGTTGTCGCTCACCGCGACGAAGATGGCGCTTCGTCCGTCGGCGAGGGCAGGGGCCTCGCCCGTGTGCAGGGTGAGCGCTCCGCCCTCGGGCATGGCGTCGCGGGCATTGACGGCGACGTTGAGGATCGCCGATTCCAGCTGGGCGGGATCGGCCTCTATCGGGCAGAGGCCGGATGCCAGCTCCGTGCGGATCTCGATCCGTTCGCCGAGCGTCCGGTCGAGCAGGTCGGTCATGCCCTGGATGTGGGCGTTGAGATCGATCACTTCCGGCTGAAGCGGCTGGCGGCGGGCGAAGGCGAGGAGCTGCCCCGTCAGAGCCGCCGCCCGGCCGGCGGTCTGGACGATGGCGTCGGCGAACCGGATCCTCTTGGCCTCCGCGATCCCGGGCCTTCGCAAGATGTCGGCCGAACCCTGAATTACGGTCAGGAGGTTGTTGAAATCGTGGGCGATTCCGCCCGTCAACTGGCCCAGCGCCTGCATCTTCTGGGCCTGGCGGAGCTGCTCTTCGGCATTGGCGCGCTCCTCGACCTGGACCTGGAGCTCGGCGTAGGCGTCGCTCAGCGCTCCGGCGCGCTCCTCCAGCTCCCGGTTGGCCCGGCGCAGAGCCGTGTGGGCGATGCCGAGCACCAGGACGACGAGGCTCGCCATCAGCACCAGCAGGCCGATGTAGCCGTAACGGGTCAGCCGCCTCGACAGCGGTTCCTGGACCGCTCCCAGGTAGACCGTTCCGATCCGCTCTCCGCCCCGCACCACCGGCACCGCCGCCTCGACGTCGTTGCGGCTCGCGGGCGGCGCGCCGAGCGTCCGCGGCAGCGAGCCCGGCCGCCGCTCGTAGCCCGCGAACAGCGTCTTCTCCGGCGTGTAGATGCCGGCGGCGTTGATCTGCGGATCGACCCGAAGGGCGTCGACCGCCTCCTGCGCGGTGGCGGCGTCGCCGAAATCAAGGGCGGCGGTCACGCTGGCGGCGAGAATGTCCGCCTGAACGCTGGCTTCGCGGAATTTCTGCTCGCGATAGGCGCCCTCGTTCTGGAAGACGACCCCAAGGCCGATCGCGAGCAGCAGGAGCGCCATCACGCCGGCGGCGATCGGAACGTTGGGCCAGCGGCCGGCGAAGCGCGGCATCAGCGGCGCTGCCTCACGGTCAGGGCGATGCCGAGCAGCCGCGAGCTTATCCCGACGCCGCTTCTCGCCGCCTGGGCCTCATCGATGTTGAAGCGCACCCGCCCCTGGTGAATGACGAAATGGATCATCCCGCCCTGGGCCGCGGCGCCGGCGTCGGTGACCGTCAGCACCGGCTTGCCCTGCAGTCCCTGGAGCATCGCCGCGGAGCCCTGGACGAAGGCGACGTGGCAGCCGCCCGCCTGCCCGGGAGCGGCGAGGCGGCGCACCTGGAGGGGGTGGCCGTCGACCTGCTGCCCGCGCGCCGCCTCGTCGATCAGGCGGCCGAACGGATCGCCGCCCAGGATGCAGATGTGGAGCGGCGCGCCTGGCCTCGGCCGGGCCGCGGCGGGCCAGGCGACATAGGCCGGGAATTTGGTGAGGAAGGCCGCCTTGACGGCGACGTCGGTGGGGGGCGCGGCCGCGGAAGCGGGCGTCGCGCCGAGCGCCATCGCGGCCGGCAGGAGGCGCAGGAGCCGGTTCGGCGTCCGGGCGGGCCCCCGCGCCATCAGAAGCGCAGCCGGGTGCCGATATAGACGCTGCGCTCGATGCGCTGCGCGCGCTGGGTATCGTTGCTCTCGAGATGGGAATCGTGGAGCAGGTTGTTGCCCGCGGCATAGAGCTCCAGCAGCCTCGACACCCGCCACGCCAGCCGCGCGTCGCCCTCGACATAGCCGCCCATGCCGCTCGCCCCCAGATCGTCGACCGCGCGCAGGCCGAGATCGAGCTGCAGTCGATCGGTCAGGTCGAGCTGCGACCTCGCGATGATCTGATAGTCGGGATCGGCTCCGAGCGAGGCCCGGTTGGCGAGATCGACCGCGCCGTTCTTCAGCCTGAAATCCTTGTCCAGGGCGGCCACTCCCAGGCTTGCCCGCCAGCGGGCGGAAAGCTGGTGGGTGAGCCACGCCTCGGCGCCGTAGGTGCTGCCCTTCAGGCTGTTCTGAAGGCGGATCGGAAGCGGGTCGCCGGTGAACTCAGTCGTCCGGATGTCGTCGTAGAGATTGTAGAAGAGCGAAACCGACAGCGTCGTCGCGGGCCCCGGCTGGCCGCGATATCCCGCTTCGAAGGCGATGAGCTTCTCGCTCCTGAAATTGGTCGCCTGGGCGAGCAGCGGAAGGAAGACGAGCTGGCGGTCGATCCTCGACGGCGTGCGCACCGCCCGCGACACCGAGCCCCACAAGGTGGCCCGCTCGCTCGGCCGCCAGGCGAGACGCAGGTTCGGAAGCACCTGCACTCCGCTGAAGGACGAACGTTCGAGCTTCACTCCGGCGATGACGTCGAGCTGATCGGTGAGGGCGATCCGGTCCTGAGCGAAAGCGTTCAGGATCCACAGTCGCCGGCTCTCAGGGTCGAGGTGAAACCCATTGAGATTGTTTATGAACTTGTCTCGGGTCGTCCGTATGCCGCCGCCCAGCACGAAATCGTGGCTGCCTCTCCGGCTGTTGAGCTGGGCCTCGACGTCGAACGTCTCCAGGGCGTCCCTGACGAGGATGAACCGGCGGCTATAGTCGTCATAATAGGCCTGGACCTGTATCTTGTCGCGCTCTCCGAGACCGCGGGTCCAGCGGGCGAGCAGATTGTGGCCGCGGTCGCCGTCGCCCGGAAGCAGATCGACGTCGGTATTGAAGACGTCGCCCTGGACCGTGAGATGATCGGAGTCGCCGCCGAAATCGGCCCGGAGCCCGGCCTGCCAGCCGGTGATCCCGTCGTCATTGTCGGGCGCCGCCCCCGCCGGCATGTTTTCGCGGTCGAGCCCGTTCGCATAGATGCGGAAGGCGCCGGAGCCGCCGAGGCTCGCGCCGTAGCGCAGCCCGAGCGTGCGCTCGTGCGGCCCCGCCGTCCCGCGCACCAGCCCGCCCCTGGTTTCGCGGGCGTCGCGGGTGGCGACGCTGACGACTCCGTTGACGGCATTGGGGCCGTAGAGCGTCCCCCCCGGGCCGCTGATGACCTCGATCTGCTCGATGTCCTCGAGCAGGGGCGAGTGGAGCTCCCAAAGCACGCCCGAGTTAAGGGTCGTGTAGGCGCTTCGCCCGTCGATCAGGAGGAGCAGTTTGTTGGAGCTCTCCGCGCCGTTGAAGCCCCGCGAGGTGACCGCATATTGCCGGGCGTCGAGCTGCTGCACCTGCAAATTGGGGGCGAGCCGAAGCGCCTCGGGGAGCGAGGTCGCCGCCGAACGCACGATGTCGTTGCCGGTGATGACGAAGATCGAGGTCGGCGCCCGGCTGATCGGCTCGGATTGCTTGGAGGCGGAGCGGACCTCGATCTGCGCCAGCTGCTCGATCGACAGGTCGCGCAGTTCCTCGACCGTCTCGGCCTGGGCCTTGGCGCCCTGCGCGAGCAGCGGGTGGGGGGCCAACGCGAACAACGCGGCGCCGGCGGCGAGGCCGGCGACACGCTTCGGCTTCATGTGGTTGCGCGCCAACGAAAATCCCCCCGCCGCTCTCTCCCCCGTGGCGGCCTCAAGGTCAAGTACGCCGGTTAGGGAGCAGGCGGTTTGCGGTGAATTTCTTCCGGAGCGTCGGCGACCAGCGCCAGCATCGCCGTCCAGGCGGCGACATTCTGCCTGAGCTGCTCCGGATCGACCTTGTCGAGCGTGTCGTCGGCGGTGTGATGATAGTCGAAATAGCGGGTGCCGTCCTGCTGCAGGTCGATTCCCGCCACGCCCGAGCGGATCCACGCCCCCAGGTCGGCGCCGCCGGTGGCCGCGGCATCGTTCGACCTTGCGATCCCGAGCGGGGCGAGGGTGGCGGCGATCCGGTCGGAAAGCGCGGCGTTGGCCGGCGCGAAGCCCGGATCCATCCGCCAGATCCGGTCCGCGCCGAAATCGGATTCGGAGACGAAGACGATCTTCTCGTCCTTGTGCGCCTCGCGATAGGCGCGGCTTCCGAAGCCGCCCACCTCCTCGGATCCGAACCAGACGACTCGGATGGTGCGACGGGGCCGGCCCGCCGCCATGATCCGCTTCGCCGCGGCCGCGGTGATCGCGACTCCGGCGGCATTGTCGAACGCGCCGGTGCCGAGGTCCCAGCTGTCGAGATGGCCGCCGACGAGGACGATCCCGGCGTCGGGATCGGTCCCTCGCACTTCCGCGACGACATTGCCGGACTGCCTCATGCCCAGGTTGCGCGGCGTGAGAAGAAGCCGCATCGTCACCGGCTTGCCGCGCTTCAATATCCTCTGCAGCTGCTCGGCGTCCGGAAGCGACAAGGCGGCGGCGGGGATCGGCTTCACGCCCTCCGCCCAGGTCTGCACTCCGGTATGCGGGTTGCGGTGATGGTCGGTGCCGATCGAGCGGATGACGATCGCCGCCGCGCCCTTGCGGCTCGCCACCGACGGGCCCGTCCGCCTCGCTCCGCCATAAAAGCCATATTGCGAGCCGTCCTGGGTCGCGGTCATGGCGTGGGAGACGAACACGATCTTGCCGCGAACGTCGGAATCCCGCGCCGCCTCGAGGTCGGCGAGGCTGTCGAAGCCGACCACCTGGCCCGTCATTCCGCCCGGCGGGGTGGCGCCGCTGTTGCCGAGCGCCGTCAGGACCAGCTTCTGCGGGAAGGGCGCGACGATCTCGGCCCGCTCCTCGCCGCGCACCCACACCGGCATGTCGTAGGTCTCGATGTGGACGTTGGCGAAGCCGAGCGCCTTCAGCCTTCGAACCGCCCATTCCCGAGCCCGCGCCTCCGCCTCGGTGCCCGAGTGGCGCGGCCCCACCTCGGTCGTCAGCCCCTCGACGATGTCGTAGGCGACCTCGTCCTTCAGCGCCGAGTCGCGCAGGCGCTCGGCCTGGTTGACGTTCTGGGCGAACACGGGAGCGGCGATAAGCGCGGCGGCGAGGAGCAGGGCGTTTTTCATGGCGCAGGCCGTAGCCACTCCGTCATTCCGGCGAAAGCGGGAATCAATGAACTCGGCCGGAGGAGGTGGTGACATTTCCCGCCCACCCCACTAGTTAGGCGCCAAACCCGTATTCCACCTCAGATTCACCGGAGAACGCGCCGCCATGGCCGCACAGTACAGCTTCGTCATGAAGGGCATGAGCAAGACCTTCCCGGGCGCGCCCAAGCCGATCCTCAACAACATCCACCTGCAATTCTATTCCGACGCGAAGATCGCGATCATCGGCCCCAACGGATCGGGCAAGTCGACCCTGATGAAGATCATGGCCGGCCGCGACAAGGAATATACGGGCGAGGCCTGGCCGGGCGAGCATATCCGCGTCGGCTATCTGGAGCAGGAGCCGCAGCTCGATCCGGCCAAGACGGTCAAGGAGAACGTCATGGACGGGGTGCGCGCCACCGCCGACATGATGGACCGCTTCAACGAGATCTCGACCCTGATGGGCGATCCGCCCGAGGACGCCGATTTCGACGCCCTCATGACCGAGATGGGCGAGCTCCAGGAAAAGATCGACGCCGTCGACGGCTGGAGCCTCGACAACCAGCTCGAGATCGCCATGGACGCGCTCCGCTGCCCGCCCGGCGACAGCCCGATCCACAACCTTTCGGGCGGCGAGAAGCGGCGCGTGGCGCTCACCAAGCTGCTCCTCGAGAAGCCCGACATCCTCCTCCTCGACGAGCCCACCAACCACCTCGACGCCGAAAGCGTCCAGTGGCTGGAGAAGCATCTCGTCGACTATGCCGGCAACGTCATCCTCGTCACCCACGACCGCTACTTCCTCGACAACGTGGTCAACTGGGTGCTCGAGCTCGATCGCGGCCGCTACTACATCTATGAAAGCAATTATTCGGGCTATCTGGAGAAGAAGGCCAAGCGCCTGGAGCAGGAGGAGCGCGAGGAGCAGGGCAAGCAGAAGGCGATCCAGGAGGAGCTGGACTGGATCCGCCGCTCGCCCAAGGCCCGGCAGACCAAGTCCAAGGCCCGCATCAAGGCGTTCGACGAGCTGGTCGAGGCGCAGGAGAACCGCACGCCCGGCAAGGCCCAGATTCTCATCCAGGTGCCCGAGCGGCTGGGCGGAACGGTGATCGAGGCCAAGGGCCTGACCAAGGCCTATGGCGACAAACTGCTGTTCGAGGACCTGACCTTCAGTCTGCCCCCCGGCGGCATCGTCGGCGTGATCGGCCCCAACGGCGCCGGCAAGACGACCCTGTTCAAGCTCATCCGGGGCGAGGAGCAGCCGGACGACGGCTCGGTCCGGATCGGCGAGACGGTTCGCCTCGGTTACGTCGACCAGTCGCGCGATGCGCTCGATCCCGCGAAGAACGTGTGGGAGGAGGTGTCGGGCGGCTCGGACGTGTTCCGCTTCGGCAAGCACGAGATCGGCACCCGCGCCTATGTCGGCGCCTTCAATTTCCGGGGCCCGGATCAGCAGAAGAAGGTCGGGCAACTTTCGGGCGGCGAACGCAACCGGGTCCACATGGCCAAGATGCTTCAGAAGGGCGGCAACGTCCTCCTCCTCGACGAGCCCACCAACGACCTCGACGTCGAGACCCTGCGCGCTCTCGAGGAGGCGCTGGAGAATTTCGCCGGCTGCGCCGTCGTCATAAGCCACGACCGCTTCTTCCTCGACCGCCTCGCCACCCACATCCTCGCCTTCGAAGGCGACAGCCACGTCGAATGGTTCGAAGGAAACTTCGAAGCTTATGAAGAGGACAAAAGGCGGCGAATGGGTCCCGAGGCGGACAGGCCGCACCGGATGACGTATCGGCGGCTGACCAGGTAGCTACTCCTCAAGCCCGAGTTGCAGCAATTCGTTGTTTTGAGGCGGATTTGCAGCGGCCGCGCGGATTTGCTTTACACACCAATGGAAAAAGTCGGGGAACTCACCTAGCAGGCTAAGCTGACCCAGGAAATTCAATCTGGCGTGGAAACAATACTGCAGCGGTCCTATAGTCAATGTGCTGTAGAAGGCAGTGGGCCAGCGCGTCCACTTGTTTCCCATGACCACCACCCCGCCATGGGCGGCATATTGCAGATCCGGGAAATTCTGAGAGGCACTCGCAAATGTGTGGTCCTGCCGAAGTGCCAAATTGATTGGGTTAAAAGGGCTTCTGCCAATCGCAAAATTACATAGCTCCCATTGCACAGGTGCACCCATATCGGCCAGCTGGCATGCCAGTAGCTTTGCGAAGTACCTGAAGACATTTAGGTAGTCGTCGGAACCTTGAGACATCCAAGGCTCGTTAAGTACGTCTTCGAAACTTCTCTGTTGCTGATATAACTCGCGAGCCCGCCGGTGTAGCCTTTCGAACGCCCGGTCCGCGCTCTGAGTCCGGGTCGTATTGCAGTCTTTGCAAAGGCGAGTACGAAAGTGCAGGTTCTTTGATCTTGCGCTCTGCGCATATTTGAGCGGTGAGTCGGTTGAGTGGTTGCCAATTGTTAGACGGGCCCCGCCGAACTCCTCGCGCAGAGCCGAAGCTTTGATCTTGTGCTCGCCCGTCAGATTATCTGACGAGCCGCACAGCACACACGAGCTAATATCCGGGCTACGAAACATGAGGCCGATATTGGAAGCCCAGTCATCAACGTCAAAGTATAGGGTAACGTCGGATCGGAACCGCGCTAGCCGATCCCATCCGTCTCCACCGCCAGCCCGTCGATCGTCGCCGCCTCGATCCGCTCTCCGACCGCCACCTCCCGCCGCTCGCAATAAGCTTCGCCTTCGGTCGCCCACATCTGGTGGATGAGGCTCCCGTTTACATCCACCACCCAATATTCCCCGATGCCGTGCCGGGCATAGAGCGGGGCCTTGCGCTCGAGATCGAGTGCGAGGCTCGTGGCGGCGACCTCCACCGCCAGGGCGACCGATCCCACCGGCACGAACCCCTCACCATGGGGTGCGCTGGTCAGGAAGATGTCCGGCTCCGGCAGGCTGTGGCTGTCTCCCGTCAGCTCGACCGTCCCGTCGACCGCGACGAAGAGGCTGCTCCCGATCGCTTCAAGCGAGCGGCGGAGGCGGTAGGCGAGCTCGCTCTTGACGAACAGGTGGCGGCGCGTCTGCGGGTTCATGACGATGACCTCCCCCTCGATCAGCTCCGTGCGCATGCCTTCGAACGCGCCCGAGCGATCGAGCGTCAGATAGTCCGCAACCTTGAGCCTGTACCTGCCAGGCGGCCTGAGGATTTCCTGCGCGGTCATTGGCCTATTCTATCATGGCGGCTGTCGGTCACAACCATCGTTGTATCGGTAAGAGGTACCGCGACCTGCGCTCGATCGACCACCGCGAAGCGGCAATCCTTCCTTTCTACCTTGTGCCTTCGCGCCTTCGCGCTTTCTCTTTAAACAGGGTGGCCACAGGCCGGCGCGACGGCGGAACGGTGGCCCGCGCGCGAGGCCTGATCATCGGCCCGAGCATCCGGAGCTCTCTTTCGCGATTGGAAAGCGTGCGGCCGATTTCCACGGTTCGAGCGAGGCGCGGGCCTCCACCGGATCCGGCTTCCGCCGGGATGACGGGAGGGGCGCCGCCGCGCGGGAGGGCCGGCGCCGCCCCGTGGTTAACCATCTTCTAACACCCTGTCGGTAGAGCGGCCCCATCTTCACGGGGCGCCGCCGAAATGCTGCACAAGTCTTTGCTGAGCCTTCCGATGCTTCTCCTGGGAGCCTCCTGCGTTCCTCCGGTCGCGGCGGGGCAGGGGGTGGCGAGCGCCGGCTCCGCCGCCTCCGCCGCCGGCGTCGTCCCGCTCCCGCCCGCAGACGCGATCGCCCCGGGCCATGCCGCCGAACCGTTCGTGGTCGGAGAGCGCAGCGCCCGCGACATCGCCGCCTCGCTCCAATGCCTCACCGCCGCCGTCTATTACGAGGCGCGCTCCGAGGCTCTGGAAGGCCAGCGCGCCGTCGCCCAGGTCGTCCTCAACCGCGTCCGCCATCCCGCATTCCCGAAGACCGTCTGCGGAGTGGTCTACCAGGGGTCTAAGCGCCGCACCGGCTGCCAGTTCAGCTTCACCTGCGACGGATCTCTCCGCGGCCGGCGCGATCCCGCCGCCTGGGCCCGCGCCGGCCAGGTGGCGCGGACGGCGCTCGCCGGCTCCGTCTTCGGCCCGGTCGGGGTCGCCACCCATTACCACACCACCGCCATCAGGCCCTGGTGGGCGCCCTCGCTGAAGCGCGCGGTGACGGTCGGCTCGCACATCTTCTACCGCTGGCGCGGCGACTGGGGCGATCCGAAATCCTTCCGCCGGCCCTATCTGGCGGCGGAGGTCGCGGACCGCCCCGTCCAGACCGGCCGGCTCGAGCGGCCCGAGCGGCTTGCCGCCGTCGAGGCCGGGCCGCGGCCCGATCAGGGCGAGGTGACCAGGGCCTTCGGAGTCACCATCCGGCGCGGCGGACCGCCGCCCAAGGCCCTGGCCCTGCTGGAGCGGGCGGAGGCGGAGCCGCCGACGGGGGCGTCGGGCGTCCGCGTTCACGCCGGCCTTCCGGCCTTCGCCGCGCCGGAGGCGGCCCAGGCGGGTGACCCGGCCGGGGCGGGCGAGCCGGCCGGGACGGCCCCGTCCATCCCCGCGCGCTAGGGCCTCAATTCACCCGTTTCACGTAGACCCGGCCGTCCTCGCGCCGCTCGGTGGCGAAATTGGGGACGGCGTCGATCAGCTCGGCGAGGCCGGCATAGCCGTAGCTGCGGGCGTCGAAGGACGATCGGTTGCCCGCGCGCTGGCCGACTTCCTGCAGGCTGGCATAGCCGCGCCCGTCGCGCTTGGAGGCCCGGAAGGCGGTGCCGAGCAGCTTGATCAGCTCCTCGTCCACCTTGCGCTTGGGCGGGGGAGGGGCCGCTTCGGGCGCGGCCTCATGATCCTCGCCCTGGGCGAGCGCCCCGACGTCGATGAAGCGGCTGCAGGCCTGCTGGAACGAAACCGGCGCGCGCGAGGTGCCGAAGCCGTAGACCGGGACCCCGTCCTGCCGGATCCGCATCGCCAGCGGCATGAAGTCGCTGTCGCTCGACATGATCCCGAAGCCGTCCACCCGGCCTCCGAACAACAGGTCCATCGCGTCGATGGTCATCTTCATGTCGGTCGCGTTCTTGCCCTTGGTAATGTCGAACTGCTGGTGCGGCTCGATCGCATGGCGGTGGGTCATCTCGGCCCATCCCTTCAGCGCCGACTTGCTCCAATTGCCGTAGGCGCGGCGGATGTTGACGGTGCCGAGCTCGGCGAGGACCGTCAGCACCGCGTCGAGATGATCGGACGAGGCGTTATCGGCGTCGATCAGCAGGGCGATGTTGCCCGCCTGGTGCGCGCTGTCGGCCATGCTAGCGCCGCCCGCCCGCGTCGAGCCTCGAATCGAGGCTCCACGGCCCCGGGCCCGCGGCCGCGATGTAGAGGAAGACGAAGCAATAGAGGATCGCCGCATCCCCGCCGTTGAGGGCCGGAAAGAGGCCGCCGGGAGCGTGGAACATCCAATAGGCGACCGCCATCTCGCCCGCGAGGATGAAGGCGACCGGGCGCGAGAAGAGGCCGATCAGGAGCAGCGCTCCTCCCACCATCTCCAGAAGCCCGCCGAACCACATGAAGGAGAGCGCCGGCGGCTGCGACATGCCCTCCGCCATCGGCGGGAAGCCGAGCAGCTTCTGGGTGCCGTGCTCCATGAAGATCAGCGCCGAGACGATTCGAAGCAGGCTCAGCAGGCGCGGCGCCCATTCGGCGGGCAGTCCCAAGTCGCGCATTCTCGAATTCCTCTCCGGCTTTGGGCGGCTGCCTAACACCGTCTCGAAGGGGGCGAAAGCCGCGCTCACCAACTCCTTGAGCCGGCGCGATAATTCGCCACTGGCGCTTTGCGGCTTTCTGCGGCAGAAAGCCTGTCGTCCCATGCCCGGTGTCCGAAGCCTTTACGACGTCCTCAACGTCGCGCCCGAAGCGGAGCCCGTCGTCCTCGAGGCGGCCTACAAGGCGCTGATCAAGAAATATCATCCCGACCAGGCGGTCGAGGCGCCGCTGCCCAAGGACGCGGCGCAGATCAACGAGGCGTTCGCGATCCTCAAGGATCCCTCGAGGAGAGCCGATTACGACCATCGGCTGTGGGCGAAGCAGCAGGCGCTTCGGGCCGCCGAGTTCCAGGTCCACACCGGCGGGCGGCCGCCGCGCTTCGTGGCCGTCAGCGGATGGCTGGTCGCCGGCCTGCTCGCCTGCGCGCTCGCCGCCGTGGCGGTGGGCAAGACGGTGGTTCCGCCGCGCCTGGCGTCGGCGGCCGAGGCGGCCGAGGCGGCCGAGGTGCATGATTCCGAAGCGCCCGCGCGCGCCGCCGCGGCCAAGGCCGCCGCCGCCGAAGCCGCTCAGGACCGGCTCGCGATGCCCTCCTCGGCCGCCGTCATCGCGCAGGTCCGTTCGGAGCTTGGAGTGCGGACCCGGCCCGAACCGGCGATGGGGACGGTCCGCCCCGCCGAGGCCCGGAGCCGCACGGCCGCCGCCGGGGACCTCCGAGCCCGCAAGATACGCCCCGGCCCCCGCGCCCGGGCCGAGCCGCGGCAGGAAAAGGACTTCCTCGAGCGCGAGGGCTATATCTACTAGGCCGTGTCGACGTTCACCCGGCGCTGGTTCGCTCCTAAGTCCTCCCCCGGAAATCCGGGGGAGGGGGACCGCGCGAAGCGCGGTGGTGGGGTTCTTCTCAAGTCGGCAAGGCCCCTCCACCACCCTTCGAGTGGTCCCCCTCCCGTGCGAACGCAGGGGAGGATTTGAGAATGCCGAAGGCTGAACGTTCCTACCGGTCCCGTGCGCGAACGGGGAGGGGGCAGCCTAGCGCCGGCAGGGAACCGTGCACGGCTTTTGCGGATCGCCGCGTTCCCGGCGGCGTTCGCGATCGACGCCGGCCGAGCGCTCGACCTGATCCTTGAGGCCGCTCTTCTCCTTGCGGTAGCCCTTCGCCTCCAGGCAGTCATAGGCGTTGAGCAGGGCCGCCACCGGGTCCATCCAATATTTATGGTTCGCCGCCCGGGTGCAGTAATCGACGTCGATCTGCTGCTCCGCGAGGGTCTTCGTCGGGTGCGACACCTGCGCCGTGCAGCCGGCGAGGGCGAGGGCAAGCAGGGCGGGCGGCGCAAGCTTCATGCCGCCTTCTTGCATCCGGCGGCCGCAATCGCAACTTTGGGGCGATGAACCGGGCCGCCCTCGCTCTCGCCGCCGCGATCGCCCTGGCCGGCTGCAAGGCCTCGCCGCGCCCGCCCTGGGCCGACCGGCGCATGGTGACGGAAGAAGCGCCGGACAACGGTCAAGGCCAGGATCTTTCGAGGTTCGAGGCCCGGCTGCTCGCCATCCACAATCGCGAGCGGGCGGCCACCGGCGCCCGTCCCCTCGTCTGGGATCCCGCTCTCGCCGCCGCTTCGGCGTCCTACGGGCCGGCGCTCGAGCGGCTCGGCAAGCTGGCCCATGCGCCCGCCGACATGCGCCGCGGCCAGGGCGAGAATTTGTGGATGGGAACGCGGGACGCCTATGAGCTGGAGGAGATGGCGGAAGGCTGGGCGGCGGAGAAGAGCCTGTTCCGGCCCGGCTTCTTCCCGGGCGTGAGCCGAAGCGGCCGCTGGAGCGACGTCTCCCACTACACGCAGATGATCTGGAAGGGCACGGCCCGGGTCGGCTGCGCCGTCCACAAGAGCCGCAAATGGGACTTCCTCATCTGCCGCTATTCCCCGCACGGAAATGTCGTTGGGCAGAGGGTGCCTTGACTTGCCTCCCCATCGCCAGATGGGGAGGGGGACCGCCCGTAGGGTGGTGGAGGGGTAGAAGGCGCAGGCTGGCGCCGTCGTGGCCGGAGCCTCGGACCACGAGTCAGCTACCCCTCCACCATGCTTCGCATGGTCCCCCTCCCCACCGCTTGGCGGCAGGGAGGACTAGGCTTGGCCGCCGCGCTTGCCTATCAGCCTATAAAAAGAAGGGGGGCGCTTCATGGACCTGTTCGCGCGCAAGGCGGTCGTCGCCGACGAGGATATGGCGCCGGAGCACCGGCTCCACCGGAGCCTCGGCTGGCCGCACCTGATCGCCCTCGGGGTCGGGGCGATAGTCGGCACCGGGATCCTCACCCTCATCGGCGTCGGCGCCGCCAAGGCGGGTCCCTCGGTGATCCTCTCCTTCGCCATCGCCGGCCTGATCTGCGCCTGCGCCGCGCTCGCTTATGCCGAGATGGCGACCATGATCCCCGCCTCGGGAAGCGCCTACACCTATTCCTACGTCGTCATCGGAGAACTCGTCGCCTGGATCATCGGCTGGAGCCTGATCCTCGAATATTCGCTGGTGGTGAGCGCGGTCGCGGTCGGCTGGTCGGGCTATGCCGCGCCCTTGCTGCAGGAGGCCTTCGGATATCCGCTCGCGCTTGCGCAGGGGCCGGGATTCGAAGGCGGGATCGTCAACCTGCCGGCCATCTTCATCATCGCCGTCGTCGCCGGGCTGCTCATCTACGGCACCAGGGAAAGCGCGACGATCAACGCCCTGCTCGTCCTGGTGAAGATCGTCGCTCTCATCGTCTTCGTGGCGGTGTCGCTTCCCTATTTCGATTCCGCCAATTTTGAGCCCTTCATGCCGCACGGCTTTCCCAAGAGCGGGCCTCCGGGCGCGGAGGTGGGGGTGATGGCGGCGGCGGCGATCATCTTCTTCGCCTTCTACGGCTTCGACGCCATCGCCACCGCGGCCGAGGAAGCGAAGGATCCCGGCCGCGACCTTTCGATCGGCATCGTCGGCTCGATGCTGGTCTGCGTGATCATCTACATGGCGGTGGCCGCGGCCGCGATCGGCGCTCTGGCTTATACCCGCTTCGCCGACAGCCCGGAGCCTCTGGCGCTCATCCTTCGCGAGCTCGACCAGCCCTGGGCGGCGCGCTACCTCGCCGCCTCGGCGGTGATCGCGCTTCCGACCGTCATCCTCGCCTTCTTCTACGGCCAGAGCCGGATCTTCTTCGTCATGGCCCGCGACGGCCTCCTGCCGCGCGGTCTGGCGAGGGTGTCGGGCCGCGGCTCGCCGGTGCGGATCACCCTGTTCACGGCGATCGTCGTCGCCGGCCTGGCCGGAATCGTGCCGCTCGACGAGCTGGCCGCGCTCGCCAATGCAGGCACTCTCACCGCCTTCATCGCGGTGTGCCTGTGCATGCTGATCATGCGCCGGCGGGCGCCGGACGCGCAGCGCCGCTTCAGCACGCCGCTGCCGTGGGTGGTGGGGATCGGCGGGATCCTGGGCTGCCTCTACCTGCTCTACAGCCTGCCCTGGACGACCCAGCGCTACTTCCTCGTCGCCCATGCCGTGGGGCTGGTCATCTACTTCGCCTACGGGGCGAGGCGGAGCGTGGCTTCGCAGGGGCAGTAAGCGTCATCCCGGCGAAGCCGGGATGACGCGATGGCCTCAGGCTGGAGCGAATTCCCCGCTGCCCTCGTCGAGCAGGTGGAGCACCCCGTCCGAGATTGCGAAATAAGCGCCGTGAAGCTTCAGCTGGCCGTCGGCCTCCCGCTCGCGCACCCAGGGGAAGGTGCGCAAATTGGCGAGGCTGACGCGGACGGCCTCGAGCTCCATCGCCCGGAAATCCTCGCCATGCCGGGACCGCACCTTGTCGCGGGCGCCGCGGAGCAGGTCGATCCAGTCGGCGATGAAATGGCCCTCGCCATGGGCGGCGTCGTCGAACTGGCCGGTCAGCGCGGCCGCGCAGCCGCCGCAATACCCGTGGCCCATCACCACCACCTCCTGCACCTGGAGCTGGGTGACGGCGAATTCGAGGGCCGCGGAGACTCCGTGATGACCGCCGGTAGTCTCGTACGGGGGCACCAGTGCCGCGACGTTGCGGACGACGAACATCTGGCCCGGCCCGGAATCGAAGATCTGGGTTGGATCGACCCGGCTGTCCGAGCAGGCGATCACCATCACCCGGGGGCTCTGGCCCTCGGCGAGCTTCGACCAGCGCTCGCGCTCGCGCTCCCAGCCGCTCTCGCGGAAGCGCCGATATCCTTCGATTAGCGTCGTGATTCCGGACAAAGCCGAGTCTCCCACCCGTTCGGTTCGGGGCCTGCCGAAGGCCGCTCCTATCCCCGCGCCTAAGTCAAGGCGGGGGTTTCGACAAGCTCCCCGGCCAGGGGACGCCGCTCGAGGTGGCGCGGCGCTCAGGATGGCGCTAAGCTGGCCGCAAGCGGAGGAGCGGTCCATGCCCAGTGCGAAGTTCACCAAGAAGAACGATTCGATCGAGATCCGGCTGCCGGACGAGACGAAGGCCGCCTTCAGGGAGAAGTGCCGCCGGGAAGGGCGCACGGCCAGCGACGCCGTGCGAACCTTCATCGATGAGCAGATCGACCCTCGCGGGAAGGTCCGCCGGCGGCGCAGGTCGCTTTGGCGAATCGGCATCGCGGCCGCGGCCGGAGCCGTTCTGGGCGGCGGCGTGGCGGCGCCGTCCATCGCCGCTTCCTCGGACAACGGCCGGTCGGAATTCCAGGCGCTGGACCGGGATCATGACGGCGCGCTCACCTTCGACGAGTTCCGTTCCAGGTAAGGGGCGGCTGCCGGGACACGTTTAGAGGCCTGTCCGGACACGACATCGGTGGCATCCGGTCGAGCGATCGGCTTGATCGCGGTCATGACCGACAGCCCCAAATCACCGCGGCGGACGAACTGGATCCGCGAAGCCCGAAGCGTCGCCGGCCTGCTCCTGCTTGTGCTGGGCTTCCACAGCCTCGTCGCGAAGCCGTTCTACATACCCTCCGAATCGATGATGCCGGGGCTGCAGGTCGGCGACCGGCTCGTGGTGAGCAAATATCCCTACGGCTGGTCCTACGCCTCGCCGAGCTTCCACATCCTGCCTTTCATGGGTGGCCGCCTGTTCGGCCGGATGCCGGAGCGGGGCGACGTCGTCATCGTCTCCCGGCCCCAGTCGGCGGACAGCGAGGATCTCATCAAGCGGGTCGTCGGCGTGGCCGGCGACACGGTGCAAATGGTGCGCGGCCGGCTATGGCTCAACGGAAAGCCGGTCCCGACCCGGGACCTGGGCTACCGCCGCTTTCGAGCCGATTCGAACCTGCGTTGCCCCGTAGAGACGGAGGCACGGCGAGGCGACGAAGGCGAACCTTCCTGCCGCCTGCACGTCCTGAGGGAGACGCTTCCCGGCGGCCGCTCCTACGACGTGATCGATCTGCATCCGAGCCGCCAGGACGACACTCCGCCGTACGAGGTGCCCGCCGGACATGTCTTCCTGCTGGGGGACAATCGCGACAACAGCGCGGACAGCCGGTTTCCGCTTGCGTCGGGCGGTCTGGGCGGAGCCGTTCCGGTGGAGGCGATCGGCGGCAGGGCCGAGTTCGTCACCTTCTCGCTCAAGGGCGAGGCCACCTGGAACCCGATGACGTGGTTCTCGAACTTCCGGACCGATCGGACGGGCTTCCCGCTGCGGCCAAAGGGGTAATGCGCCCGGCTTGTTGTTAAGCCCGCCGGGCATCGCTATCTGGCGGCCATGAGCGAAGCCGATCCCATCCTCAGCCCGCCTTTGCCGGCGCGCCAGCGCAAGCCCGACTGGATAAGGGTCAAGGCGCCGACCAGCACCGGCTTCGCCGAGACCAAGCGGCTGATGCGAAGCCTCAACCTCGCCACCGTCTGCGAGGAGGCCGCCTGCCCCAACATCGGCGAGTGCTGGACGAAGAAGCACGCGACGGTGATGATCCTGGGCGACACCTGCACCCGGGCCTGCGCCTTCTGCAACGTCAAGACGGGGATGCCGCGCCCGGTCGATCTGCTCGAGCCCGAGCATGTCGCCACCGCCGCGGCCGAGCTCGGCCTCACCCATATCGTCGTCACCTCCGTCGACCGGGACGATCTCCCCGACGGGGGAGCCAGGCAGTTCGTACGGGTCATCGAGGCGCTTCGGCGGAACACCCCCGCGACCACGATCGAGATATTGACCCCCGATTTCCGCAACAAGCCCGAGAGCGCGGTGGAGGCGATCGTCGCCGCCCGC
The DNA here is from genome assembly GCA_036387555.1 of Allosphingosinicella sp. Lineage (GTDB taxonomy): Bacteria > Pseudomonadota > Alphaproteobacteria > Sphingomonadales > Sphingomonadaceae > Allosphingosinicella. The sequence continues at coordinate 24,832 of DASVTN010000096.1, forward strand.
CCCGACGTCTACAATCACAATCTGGAGACCGTGCCGAGGCTCTATCCAACGATCCGGCCCGGCGCCCGCTATTACGCCTCGCTTCGGCTGCTGGAGAGCGTGAAGAGGCAGGACCCGACCATCTTCACCAAGTCGGGCGTGATGGTCGGGCTTGGCGAGCAACGCCTCGAAGTCCACCAGGTGATGGACGACATGCGCTCGGCCGACGTCGATTTCCTGACCATGGGCCAGTATCTGCAGCCCACTCCGCGCCACGCGAACGTGGAGGAGTTCGTCACCCCCGCCGCTTTCTCCGCCTACGGCGCCATCGCGAGGGCCAAGGGCTTCCTGCTCGTCGCCGCGTCGCCCCTCACCCGGTCGAGCTACCATGCGGGCGACGATTTCGCGAAGATGAAGGCGGCGCGGGAAGCGAAACACGCCCGTCATCCCGGCGAAAGCCGGGACCTCGGGGAGACCCGCAGTGACCTTCCGGCCTGAGGTCCCGGCTTTCGCCGGGATGACGGATTGAAATGCCCCGCCACACCGAAACCCGGCGAATGCCCTACTCGCCCGAGCAGATGTTCGATCTGGTCGCGGACGTGAAGCGCTACCAGGAATTCCTGCCCTGGGTGGCTGCGACCCGGGTTCGCTCCGACAGCGAGATGCTGATGATCGCGGACCTCGTCGTCGGCTTCCGGGCGATCAAGGAGACCTTCACCTCGCGGGTCGAGAAGCAGCGCCCGCACCGCATCCACACCGAATATATCGAAGGGCCGCTGAAATATCTGCAGAACAGCTGGGTCTTCAAGCCGGACGGGCAGGGCGGGACCGAGATCGACTTCTGCGTCGACTTCGCCTTCAAGAACCGCCTGTTCGAAAGCCTGGCGGGGCAGATGTTCGACCGGGCGCTGCGGCGTATGATCGGAGCGTTCGAGGATCGGGCGAGGGAGCTTTACGGGGACGACGCCAAGGGGACCGAGAGCGCGTAGTCCCGTCATCCCGGCGAACGCCGGGACCTCAGGACAAGAAGTCTCGGCGGGTCACCCCGAGACCCCGGCTTTCGCCGGGGTGACGATGAGCGGGTCTCCCAAGGCCCGGCATTCGCCGGGGCGACCGGGCTTTCGCCGGGGTGACGATCAGCCTTCCGCTCCCTTTTCCACCGGCATCAGCAGTTCCAGCGCGCACAGCGCCGCCTGAAGCCGCACTCCGCCGCGGCCGAGATCGCCGAAATGCTTCGTGTCGGCCACCATCTCCCTGGGATCGGCGCCGCGGCGGGCGCGGGCGAAGATCACCGTTCCGACGGGTTTCTTCTCGCTTCCGCCGCCAGGACCCGCGATCCCGGTGACGGCGACCGCCGTATCAGCGGCGGTGCGCTTCAGCGCCCCCTCGGCCATGGCCCAGGCCACCGCGATCGAAACGGCGCCGAACGTCTCGACGATGTCTTCGCTGACTCCGAGCAACCCCGTCTTGGACTCGTTCGAATAAGTGACGAAGCCCGCCTCGAGCACGTCCGACGAGCCGGGGATCTCGGTCAGGGCGGCGGCGACCAGGCCGCCCGTGCAGCTCTCCACGACCGCGAGCCTGATCCCGGCGGCGCGGCTCGCCTCGACGACCTTGCGCGCCGCCTCGATCAGCTCGGGGGGAAGGACGTAGTCGCTCGCTCCGCTCACGAGCGGATCGCGGAGCACAGAAGCGGCGGCCCGTCCGCCTTCTTGTCCTTCGCGTCGACCCTCTCGCGGCCGGCTATGTCGAGGCCAAGGACGATGAGGCCGGCCATGTTCTTCGGCGGCAGCGGCGAAAGCAGGTTGGCGAGCCGGTTGATCCGGCCGCATTCCTTCTGGGCACCCTTCGCCGCGAGGCCCTGCGCGGCGAGATCGTGAAGGAGACCGCGAGCGGTCGCCTCGCTCAGACCGGCCGGGAACTTGTCCTTCGCCATGGTGGCAAGGACGGTGCTGGCGGCGGCCCAGCGGCGCGTGCTCTCCGCACCCACGGTCTTGGCCAGGGCGCGGCCGCCGTTCAGCAGATAGGAGTCGGCGGGCAGGGCCGGAGCGCAGGCCGTCGCGGCCGCCTCGAGCAGGGGCGGAAGCGCGAACAAGGTCAGGTCCTCGACCTGCGCCTCGGTGAGGCAGGGGCGCTGCGCCTGCTCGGCGGGAGCGGCGGCCAGAAGGGCGGCGATCAGTGCTGATTTCACGAATTTTCCTCCGGAAGGCGGATTGTGGCGATCGCCTGGGCGGCCATGCCTTCGCCGCGTCCGGTGAAGCCGAGCCGTTCGGTGGTCGTGGCCTTGATGCTAACGCGGCCCGCGGGCAGCCGCAACAAGGCGGCGACCGAGGCGCGCATCGAGTCCCGATGCGGGCCGATCCGGGGCGCCTCGCAGATCAGGGTGGCGTCGACATGGTCGATCCGCCCGCCGCGGGCTTCGATCAGTGCGCGGGCATGCTCGAGGAATAGCGAGGAGGCGGCGCCTCGCCATTGCGGGTCGCTGGGCGGGAAATGATCGCCAATGTCTCCGGCCCCGATCGCCCCGAGCAGCGCGTCCGTGAGCGCGTGGAGGAGGACGTCGGCGTCGCTATGGCCCTGAAGCCCCCGGTCGTGCGGGATCCGCACCCCGCCGAGCCACAATTCCTCGCCCGGAGCAAAGGCGTGGACGTCGAAGCCCATTCCGGTGCGGCTCGTCATCCGGGAGGCGAGGCGCTCCTCGGCTCGCCTGAAATCCTCCTCATGAGTGAACTTTTCCAGAGCGTCGTCCCCAGCGACCGCGGCGACGCGGAGCCCGGCTGCCCGGGCGACCTGCGCATCGTCGGTGGCGAGGCCGCCGCTCCACCGGCGGTGCGCCGCCAGGATAGCCTCGAAGCGGAAGGCCTGCGGGGTCTGCACCCGCACCAGCCCTTCGCGGCCGAGCGCATCGCCGAGCGTCCCATCGGCGCGGGCGAGCGTGTCCACCAGCGGCAGGACCGGAACCGCGCCCTCCGCCCCGCCGAGCGCCTCCACAAGCTTGTCCGCCACCGCCGGCGGCAGGAAGGGCCGGGCCGCGTCGTGGATGAGCACCACGTCCGCGCCGCCCTCCGCCGCGATCGCCTCCAGCCCGTTGCGGACGCTGTCCTGCCGCTCCGCGCCGCCGGCGACCGGGGAGGGGAGGGGCCGGGCGCCCATCGCTTCGCGGTAGAGCTCTTCCTGCCCGGCGCCGATCACCACCCGGACGTCGCCGATCCCGGCCCGCTCCAGATGCTCGACGGCGTGGACGAGCAGGGGCTTGCCCGCGACGCGGCGATATTGCTTGGGCACGCCGCCGCCGGCGCGGGTCCCGCTCCCCGCCGCAACCAGAAGGGCGACCGATCTCTCCATGGGAAGCGGCCTAGGGCCGGTGCTCGAGACTGGCAACGGGTATGACCGCCTCCCTCAAATCCTCCCCGAGCTTGCCTCGGGGAGGGGGACCGTCCGAAGGACGGTGGAGGGGAAAAGCGGAGTCAGTTTTGCCCCTCCACCACGCCGCTTCGCGGCGCGGTCCCCCTCCCCGAGCAAGCTCGGGGAGGAGCTGAGCGATGCGCAAACCTTGCCCGCGAGCGTCTTTGCCCTTATCTGCGCGCCTCCCATGACCAAGCTGGCGCCCATAGACATCGGACCCGTTCGGATCGGCTCGCCCGTCATCCTGGCGCCGATGACGGGCGTCACCGACCGGCCGTTCCGAAAGGCGGTGAAGCGCTACGGCGCCGGCCTCACCGTCACCGAGATGATCGCTTCGCAGGCGATGATCCGCGAGACCCGCCAGTCCCTCCAGAAGGCGGACTGGGACCCGATCGAGGATCCGGTGTCGATGCAGCTCGCCGGCTGCACGCCCAAGGAGATGGCGGAGGCGGCGAAGCTCAACGAGGATCGCGGCGCCGCGATCATCGACATCAACATGGGCTGCCCGGTGCGCAAGGTCGTCAACGGCGACGCCGGCTCGGCGCTGATGCGGGACCTCAGGCTCGCCGCCGAGATCGTTGATTCGACGGTGAAAGCGGTGAAGGTGCCGGTGACCTTGAAGATGCGGATGGGCTGGGACCATTCGAGCCTCAACGCGCCCGAGCTGGCCCGAATCGCCGTCGATCTCGGCGTCAGGATGATCACCGTCCACGGCCGCACCCGCAACCAGATGTACAAGGGCTCGGCGGACTGGGCCTTCGTCCGCCGGGTCAAGGAAGCGGTCGAGGTGCCGGTCATCGTCAACGGCGACATCTGCACGATCGACGACGTCGAGACGGCGCTCGCCCAGTCTGGCGCCGACGGAGTGATGATCGGCCGCGGCGCCTACGGCCGCCCCTGGCTCCTCGCCCAGGCGATGCACTGGCTGCGCAGCGGCGAGCGCTTGCCCGACCCGAGCGTCGAGGAGCAGTTCGCCGTCCTAATCGAGCAATATCGGGACATGCTCGCCCATTACGGCGCCGAGATCGGAGTCAACGTCGCCCGCAAGCATGTCGGCTGGTACACCCGCGGCCTCCACGGCTCGGCGGAATTCCGCAACGCCTTCAACAAGGAAGCGGATGCGAAGAAGGCGCAGGCGATGTTGTACGAATTCTACGCGCCCTGGCTGAAGAAGGCGGCGGCATAGCCTCTTAGTTGGTGGCTGGAGTTTCACCAGCACCGTTCATTGCTGTTCAAGCCAAAACATTATTAGGAGTCTTGGCTAGTTACGCATATATCCCATGATTCTGTGGACTCAGAACGATGGGAATCTGACATGAAGGCATTTTATTCGGCTAGCTTGGTCGTAGCGGCGTTAGTGGCACCATTGGAAGTCGCCTCAGCACAGAGCGGCACCGAAACCTTCCCGGCCTCCGGGACACTTTCCGGCCGGACATTCAATTCTATCACGGTCAACTACGATACTAAATCAATCACCTATAATTTCACTGATGGTGGTCAATTCACGCCGTCTTCTGTCGACCCCGGGGTGTTCGAGGTCCTGCTGACTCGACTTCGCGCCAATAGAAAGACTGGCTGAAGAGGCGGTTACATCCGCAACACGCGCACCCTGCGTGGAGGCGCGGGTTGCTTGGTGCGCCAGAATGAGCCGCTAACGCCACGTACTGTGTTCTTTTTGCCACAATGTTGTGGTAGCGTTGGAACGTGAACGCCGAAATCCCGATCGTCATGGAAGCCAGACCCCGGTGGCGCCGGGGGCTCTCGGTAGCTCTGAAGCGTGGGCGCTTCGTGCCCTTGGTCGAGGGCCTGACCCTGATCTCGCTGCTTGTGATGGCCACGATCAGCTACTTCATCATTACCGACCGAGGCTCCCCCGAGACGCTGCTGACGCCGCCGATGGTGGCGACCTTGCTGGTGGCGAACCTGGTTCCGGCCATGGCGCTCATGGTGCTGGTGGCGCGGCGGCTGGCGATGCGCCGCGCGGCGGAATCACCGATCGGGGGCAGGGGACGGCTCCACGTCCGGCTGGTTGCCCTGTTCTCTGTCATCGCCAGTGTGCCCACTCTGCTGGTCGTGATCTTCGCGTCCCTGCTGTTCCAGAGCGGACTCGATTTCTGGCTTTCGGACCGGGCCCAGACGGTCATCAAGAATGCACAGGAGATCGCCAGCCAGTATCGGAAAGATCAGCGAGCGGAGGTCGAGCTCGAGGTCCAGACGATGGGCAGCGACGTCGTCGGCTGGGTCAATGAGCAAGGAATCGACGATCCGCGGTTCGGCGACTTCATGCTGGATCAGACGACACGGCGTAAGCTGCTCGAAACGGCCCTTCTCACGATCACGGACAAGGGCGAAATCCAGATGCAGGGTGGGGTGAACCTGTACGACCGGCCGCTCGAGGATCGTTTCACCGCATCTACCCTGCAGAAACTGAAGGCCGGCGAAACCCTTGCAAAGGAGGAAGGCGGCGACCGGGTGGAGGCTGTCGTTCGGCTGGATCCGCGGGCTCAAGTCTATGTCTATGGGGCAAGGGCGGTTGATGCGCGCCTCCTGAAGCTGGCGGAGGATGCCCAGAGTGCTGCGAGCGACTCCCAACGTACGCTTGCCCGGGCCCGGACACTTCAGTTCCGTTTCAACGCCATATTGCTTCTCGTCTCCCTTTTGATTGTCGGGATTTCCATCTGGATCGCCCTCAAGCTTGCGGATCGCCTCGTTCGGCCGGTCGGTGAGCTGGTCGATGCCGCCCGGCGAATAACCGCCGGCGACCTTACGACTCGCGTGACTGCAGGCGAGCACTCGGGCCGGGTCCCAGGCATGCGGGTGCAGGACGAGATCGGGATACTCGGCCGGGCCTTCAACCGGATGACCAAGCGCCTCGAGGAACAGACCGGCGACCTCGTCTCCGCAAACTCCCAGCTCGAGAGCCGCCGCGCCTTTATCGAGGCGGTGCTTTCCGGAGTCACCGCGGGCATCATCTCGGTCGATCAGGAGCGCAACGTTCGGCTGATCAACAGCTCGGCCGAGGCGCTTTTGAAGACGGAGCGGGGCCAGGCCGTCGGGCAGAAGCTGTCGGAGCTCGCGCCGGAGCTCGACGCGCATCTCGACGGCGACCAGCGGGAGGACATCATCCAGTTCGCCTCGGGCGGGGAGCCGCGGACGCTGGCGGTGAAGCGGGTTCGGGTCGAGGGCGGGCATGTGCTGACCTTCGACGACATCACCGAGCAGCTGCTCGACCAGCGCCGGGCCGCCTGGTCCGACGTCGCGCGCCGCATCGCGCACGAGATCCGCAACCCGTTGACCCCGATCCAGCTCGCCGCCGAGCGGCTCCAGCGCCGCTATGGCAAGCTCGCGGGGGAGGGTGACACCACCTTCGCGCGGCTGACCGACACCATCGTCCGCCAGGTCGGCGACCTGCGCCGGATGGTCGATGAATTCTCCTCCTTCGCGCGGATGCCCAAGCCCGTGTTCCGCCAGGAATCGCTGCTCGATCTCGTCCGCCAGTCGGTATTCCTGCACGAGGTCGCGCACCCCGCGATCCGCTTTGCCCTCGTCTATCAGGATCCGGCGCCAACGCTGGTCTGCGACCGCCGCCAGCTGGGGCAGGCGCTCACCAACATCGTCAAGAACGCGGTCGAGGCGGTCGAGGGGCGCGTCGGCGACGGCCTGCCCCCCGGCGACATCACCGTCGTCATCGAGGGTGAGCAGGCGCGCGCCGTCACCGTGCAGGTCGTCGACAACGGCGTTGGCCTTCCGGTCGAGCGCGACCGCATCGTCGAGCCCTACATGACCACCCGCAGCGGCGGTACCGGCCTCGGGCTCGCGATCGTCAAGAAGATCGTCGAGGAGCATTTCGGCACCGTCGCCTTCGCCGACCGGCCCGGCGGCGGCACGGTCGTCACCATCGCCTTCGACGCCGCGACGCTCGCGGCGCTCGCCACCGACGACGACGTCCCCGAAAACGAGGCCAGCTTCGCCACCCTCACGCCCAATCGGACCGCGCTATCATGAGCATCGACATCCTCGTCGTGGACGACGAACGCGACATCCGCGAATTGGTCGCCGGGGTCCTCGAAGACGAGGGCTATCAGACCCGCAGCGCCGCCGACAGCGACTCGGCGCTCGAGGCGATCGCCCAGCGCCGCCCGTCGCTGGTGCTGCTCGACGTGTGGCTCCAGGGTTCCCGCCTCGACGGGCTCGACCTGCTCGACGAGATCAAGCGCCGCGACCCGTCGATTCCGGTGCTCGTCATCTCGGGCCACGGCAACCTCGACACCGCAGTCACCGCGATCCGCCGCGGCGCTTCCGACTTCATCGAAAAACCGTTCGAGGCCGAGCGGTTGCTGCTGCTTGTTGAAAGAGCGACTGAAACGGAACGGCTGAAGCGCGAGATCGCGTCGCTGCGCGCCACCGTCGGTCGCGAGGCCGATCTTACCGGCAGCTCGTCCGCGATCAACGGTGTCCGCGCCACCCTCAAGCGCGTTGCCCAGACCGGCAGCCGCGTGCTCGTGACCGGCTCGGCGGGCGTGGGCAAGGAGGTTGCGGCGCGACTGCTCCACGGCTGGAGCGGGCGGGCCAACGCCCCCTTCGTCATCGTCAACGCCGCGCGGATGACGCCCGAGCGCGTCGACGAGGAGCTGTTCGGCGCCGAGGAGGCGGGCGATCTTATCCGCCCCGGCCTGCTCGAACAGGCGCACGGTGGCACGCTGTTCCTCGACGAGATCGCCGACATGCCGATCGCGACCCAGGCGCGCATCCTGCGCGTGCTCACCGACCAGAGCTTCACGCGCGTCGGCGGGCAGCGCGTGGTCAAGGTCGACGTCCGCGTCGTCTCGGCGACGGCCCGCGACCTGATGCACGAGATCGCCGAAGGCCGCTTCCGGGAGGACCTCTACTACCGCCTCAACGTCGTTCCCGTGCTCATCCCCTCGCTCGCCGAGCGGCGCGAGGACATCCCCGCGCTGGTCGAGCATTTCGTCGCCCACTATGCCAACGAACGCCGCGTACCCACGCCAGAGGTCGCGCCCGACGCGATGGTCGCGCTGCAGAGCTACGAGTGGCCGGGCAACGTCCGCCAGCTGCGCAACATCGTCGAGCGCACGGTCATCCTCGCGCCCGGCAACCGTATCGGCCGCATCGACCTGGACCTGCTTCCGGGCGAGGTGCTGGGCTCCCGCCGCGAGGGTGAGGGCGGGGCGGGGAACAGTGCGATCATGGGCTCGCCGCTGCGTGAGGCGCGCGAGAGTTTCGAGCGCGAATACCTGCGCGTCCAGATCCGCCGCTTCTCCGGCAACATTTCGCGGACCGCCAGCTTCATCGGCATGGAGCGCTCCGCCCTTCATCGGAAGCTCAAGCTGTTGGGGATTACCGAGACCCGCGACGAGTAGGCGAGATTGGTCCACGCGAAAGCGCGAAGAAAGGTTCACGCGGAGGCGCGGAGACGCCGAGAAGATTGATTTGCCGCAAAGCGCCTTGTAAATCTCGAGCCTCGTTTTGACTGGTGCATGTGCCTCCGGCCAGGCTCCGCGTCTCCGCGCGAACCACATTCCTCTTATCTTCGCGCCATCGCGCCATCGCGTGAACAACTTTGTCCGCGACCCAACCCACGTTCTGGACGCCCACGCCCCCCGCCCCTAGATTGCGCCCAACACCAACCGCGGGGAACGGCCCGCCAAGACCAAGGAGCCAAGAGTGGCCGACAAGCAGACATCGCTGCAGGACCTGTTCCTGAACGCGCTTCGCAAATCCAAGACCCCGGTGACGATGTTCCTCGTCAAGGGCGTGAAACTCCAGGGGATCGTCACTTGGTTCGACAATTTCTCGGTCTTGCTGCGCCGCGACGGGCAGTCGCAGCTGATCTACAAGCACGCGATCTCGACGATCATGCCGTCGGGCCCGCTCGACATCGCCGGGATCGTCGACTCGATCGGGGAAAGCAGCGCCAGGAACCCGACCCTGCAGGATATCTTCCTGAGCGCGGTGCGCAAGCAGGAGGAAGCGGTGACGATGTTCCTCGTCAACGGCGTCATGCTCCAGGGCGGAATCGCGGCGTTCGACCTGTTCTGCATGCTGCTCCACCGCGACGGCATGTCGCAGCTCGTCTACAAGCACGCGGTTTCGACCATCCAGCCCGCCAACCCGCTTGATCTTGCCGGTGAGCAAGCCGCGTCGGACGCCGATTGATGACCACAGGCTTCGAACGTGACCAACAGGATTTCGCCCGCGGCGCGCGCGCGATCGTCGTCCTGCCCGATACCGGCCGCGCGGCGCGCGATGCCGATGCCCGGCTGGCGGAAACGGCCGGCCTCGCGCTCGCGATCGGGGTCGAGGTCGTCCACAGACAGGCCGTCCGCCTCCGCCAGCCCAAGCCCGCGACGCTGATCGGCAGCGGGCAGGTGGAGGCGATCGCCCAGACCGTGCGCGACGACGACCTCCAACTCGCGGTGTTCGACGCCGCGCTGTCGCCGGTGCAGCAGCGCAACCTCGAGACCGCGCTCAAGTGCAAGGTGATCGATCGCACCGGCCTCATCCTGGAGATATTCGGTGAGCGCGCGGCGACCGCGGAGGGGCGGCTCCAGGTCGAGCTCGCCCACCTCGACTACCAGGCCGGGCGACTGGTCCGCAGCTGGACCCACCTCGAGCGCCAGCGTGGCGGCTTCGGCTTCCTCGGCGGCCCGGGCGAGACCCAGATCGAGGCCGACCGCCGCCTGATCCGCGACCGCATGGCGCGATTGAAGCGGGAGCTCGACCAGGTCAGCCGCACGCGCGGCCTCCATCGCGACCGTCGCCAGCGTGCGCCGTGGCCGGTGATCGCGCTGGTCGGCTATACCAACGCCGGAAAATCCACGCTTTTCAACCTCCTGACCGGCGCCGACGTCATGGCGGAGAATCTGTTGTTCGCGACGCTCGACCCGACGCTCCGGCAGATCTCGCTACCCGGTCTCGACAAGGCGATCCTCTCCGACACGGTCGGCTTCGTCTCGCAGCTGCCGACCCAACTCGTCGCCGCGTTCAAGGCGACGCTCGAGGAGGTGGTCTCCGCCGACCTGCTCCTCCACGTCCGCGACATCGCGCACCCCGACACCGAGGCGCAGCGCGCCGACGTCGAGAAGGTCCTGTCGGAGATCGGCGTTTCGCTCGATTCTCCGCGGCTCGAGATCTGGAACAAGCTCGACCTGCTCGACGACGATCGACGAGCCGAGGTCGCCGCCGACGCCGCTCGCCGTGACGATGTCGTCGCGATCTCATCGCTGACGGGGGAGGGGACCGACCTGCTCCTGGAGACGGTCGCCGCGTGCCTCACGCAGGGCCACCGGCGCTACCACGTCGTCCTCGATGCCGGCGACGGCGCCGGGGCGGCGTGGCTCCACGCGCACGGCGATGTCGTGGGCAGCGTCGAGGAGGATGGCCAAGTCGACTACGACGTCCGGATGGCCCCAAGCGACCACGAACGCTTCCTGCAACGCTAGAGATCCTTCCCGGCACGGGAAGGGGGACCAGGGAACCTGGCGGAGGGGGCGGGCCGCGAGCCAGTCGCCTGCGGTGAGCCCCCTCGGGCATGTGCGCATACCACTTCCCCGTCCTTGGAGAGATTTAGACGTCCCTTGACATAACCAACCAGATAGGTTATACGCCTCCTCGCTTTCAGCCGCCAGGCCAGCGGTGGGGAGCAAAGGCGGTGCCGCCTCGGCCACAGGCAGGGGAGGCGCCGGACGACCGGCGCGGAGTCATCCGGG
>DASVTN010000097.1:0-12651 GCA_036387555.1 Allosphingosinicella sp.
GCGCCGATCGTCGAACCGGAGGTGCCGCATCTTGCGCCGCTGCATCACCCGCCGGTTGTTCGAGGTAATCTTTTCCTCCCCGAGCTCGCCTCGGGGAGGGGGACCAGCCGCAGGCTGGTGGAGGGGGACCAGCCGCTCCGCCTCCGCCGAAATCGAATGCGCGTCCCGCCACGCCGCCGCGAACAGCGGATCCCGCCGCCGAGCCGAATAGAAGGCCTGCAAAGTCACCCCATAGCGCGCCGCCACCTCGTCCAGCCGCCGCCCCTCCCGAAGCGCCGCCAGCATGGCCACCTTCGCCGCCGCGTCGACAATCGGCCCGCGCCCCCGCCCTGTCCGCTTCCCGCCCATTCCCGCACTAGAACAGAGAAGGAACGGAAAATATCCTTCAATCGTGCCGCACTTCCAAAATCCTCCCCGCGATTTCGCGGGGAGGGGGGTGTAGGCGGGTCGGCATGCCGGGGGCATGCCGAGAGCCGGAACCGGCTGCGCAGCAGCCGTCGCGCGAAGCGCGGTGGAGGGGTTCTTGGAAGTCAGAAATCGCCGTCCGTCGTCCTTCGGACGGCCCCCTCCCCTGCAGAAGTAGGGGAGGATTTTGAGGGACCGTCCCCTCCACGCCCCGTCATTCCGGCGAAGGCCGGAATCCATGAACACCGCCGCCTCCGGTCGACGAAGGCCGAGTCCAAGGATCCCGGCCTTCGCCGGGATGACGTCCTGGCCCTGGCCGCCCCAAGCTTGCTGAAAGGGGACATGTACTTTTCTCGGAAAAGTACATGTCCCCATTGAGACCCGGCGGGGCCGTGCCGGTTCGAAAGCAGGATGTCGTTCGCACAAAATCCAACGCGTCCCGTCGATGCAGAATAGTTGCTGGATGCCAGGCGCCGCGACCCCGACTGCCTGCCCGCGACGAAGTCCTGAACCGTCTCACCCGAAGCACCGAAGGCTAAAGAGGCCGAACCGCCCGCCCCTCGCCCTCATCCGCGGCCGCCGGAGCCCGCCGCGGAGTCTTTGGTTCTTTGGTGCTTCGGGTGAACCCATTCTTCCTCGACGAGGGGTCCGCGCGAAGCCGTACGGCCTTTCCCGCGACCGGTTCGAATCCGCCTCCCGAACACCTCTGGAGTGACTGTAACCAGTGACCGGCCGCCACCGTCACCCCGGACTTGATCCGGGGTCCACCTGCCTTTCACGCTCGGCGACTGAAAAGAAGGTGGATGCCGGATCAAGTCCGGCATGACGAGGCAGGTAAACTACCTCGCGCCCTTGTGCCTTCGCGCCTTCTCTCCAAAATCCAGGTCGTACCGGCCGTCGAGGAAAGTCGCGCGATGCAGGCGCGTGGCCAGGAAGGGATGATCAGTCAGGATCGACCCGCCGCCACACGCGCTTCCCCTTGGTCCGGCTCGTAAGATGGAAGTTCCGGCAGCGATCGCACCGGTAGGGAAAGAGCGGAAGCCCGGAGCGCCGCACGGCCGCCAGCGCCTCCTCGGCGGAGACGAACCGCGCTTTCTTCGTGCAAATGCTCAGCCTCGTGCGCATCGCCGCCTCCTGCCGCCGGATCGTCCGTTCCGGCAAGCCCGGCTTTGCGCCCGGAGCGGCGGGCCGCTAGGCGGCGCTGCCATGTCCAAGCTCCCGGGTTCACCGCGCCGGCGACGGCTGAAGATCTTCTTCGACGGCGGGTGCCGGCCCAATCCGGGCAGGATCGAGGTGGCGGTGGTGGCCCGCGGCCAGTCCTATTATTTCGACGATTTGGGAGACGGCACCAGCAACGACGCCGAATGGCTGGCCCTGAAGCTCGCCCTGCGGCTCGGGCAATCGCTGGCGGAGCCGGATTTCGAGCTGATCGGCGATTGCGCGAACGTCATCGCGCAGGCGAACGGCTCGTCGCGGTGCCGCACCCAAGCCGCGGCCGAGCATCGCGCGCAATTCGAGGAGTCCGCGGCTTCGAACCCGCCGAGGCGGATTCGCTGGATCTCCCGCACGCAGAACCTCGCCGGAATCGCCCTTGCGCGCAGGCGCGGATAAGCAGTGACGGAAATCATCCCCGCCCCGCGAGCGGACAAGGCCCGCAGCCGATAGGGCTATCCGGGACGCGAAAATGGTGCTTGGCCCCAATTTCCGAAAATGGTGCCTGGCACCAATTTCCACAGATTGTGCGCCCTACCCCCACTGCCTTACCGCGACGAAGTCCCGGACCGTCTCACCCGAAGCACCCAAGGACCAAAGAGGCCGAACCGCCCGCCCCTCGCGCTCATCCGAGGCCGCCGGAGCCCGCCGCGGAATCTTTGGTTCTTTGGTGCTTCGGGTGAACCCATTCTTGCCCGACCAAGCGGCCCGCGAAGCCGGACGCCGCCCCCGGACCGATTCGAATCCGCCTCCCGAACAGCTCCGGAGTGACTGTCATCGGTCACCGGCCGCCACCGTCACCCCGGACTTGATCCGGGGTCCACCTGCCTTCCACGCTCGGCGACTGAAAAGAAGGTGGATGCCGGATCAAGTCCGGCATGACGAGGCGGATAAACGACGAGGCGGGTAAGCTACGTCGCGCCTTTGTGCCTTCGCGCCTTCTCTCGAAAACTCCAGCGCGTCCCCTCGACGGAGAAAATTCGCGCGAAGCCCGGCGCCCGCCCCGCGACGGGGTTCGAACCCCCTCCCGAACAGCTCCGGAGTGACTGTCATCGGTCACCGGCCGCCACCGTCACCCCGGACTTGATCCGGGGTCCACCTGCCTTTCACGCTCGGCGACTGAAAAGAAGGTGGATGCCGGATCAAGTCCGGCATGACGGGGTAGAACCACGTCGCGCCCTTGTGCCTTCGCGCCTTCTCTCGAAAACTCCAGCGCGTCCCCTCGACGGAGAATATTCGCGCGAAGCCCGGCGCCCGCCCCGCGACCGGGGTTCGAACCCGCTCCCGAACAGCTCCGGAGTGACTGTCATCAGTCACCGGCCGCCACCGTCACCCCGGACTTGATCCGGGGTCCACCTGCCTTCGACGCTCGGCGGCTGAAAAAAAGGTGGATGCCGGATCAAGTCCGGCATGACGAGGCGGATAAACGACGAGGCGGGTAGAACCACGTCGCGCCTTTGTGCCTTCGCGCCTTCTCTCGGAAACTCCAGCGCGTCCCCTCGACGGAGAATATTCGCGCGAAGCCCGGCGCCCGCCCCGACGGGGTTCGAACCCCCTCCCGAACAGCTCCGGAGTGACTGTCATCGGTCACCGGCCGCCACCGTCACCCCGGACTTGATCGGGGTCCACCTGCCTTCCGCGCTCGGCGACTGAAAGAAGGTGGATGCCGGATCAAGTCCGGCATGACGGGGTAGAACCACGTCGCGCCTTTGTGCCTTCGCGCCTTCTCTCGGAAACTCCAGCGCGTCCCCTCGACGGAGAATATTCGCGCGAAGCCCGGCGCCCGCCCCGCGACGGGGTTCGAACCCCCTCCCGAATAACTCTGGAGTGACTGTTATCGGTCACCGGCCGCCACCGTCACCCCGGACTTGATCCGGGGTCCACCTGCCTTTCACGCTCGGCGACTGAAAAGAAGGTGGATGCCGGATCAAGTCCGGCATGACGAGGCGGGTCCGGCCGTGGAGGAGAGGCGCTCGATGCCGGGCGCCCGGCCGCGAAACCGGTCGGACGCGGAGGGCTTGAACCCACACCCCCCTTCGGCCCACAAGCGCCGGGATGAACTTCACCGCGCTCCTCGTCACCTCGCTCTCCAACCAACTCGCCGCCGTCTTGGGATGGCTCGACAAGGCGGAGGCGTTCGCCGCCGACCGTCCGGGTGGCCCCGACGCGCTGCTCCCCCTTCGGCTCGCGCCCGACATGTTCTCGCTGACCACCCAGCTTCGATTCCTCGCCTTCCAGGCGCAGGAGCCGGTGTACCGGCTTCGGGGCCGGGACGTGCCCGAGGAGGTGCTTGCGATCCGGCAGGAGGGCCGGGACGGCGGCGAGAGGCCGGGAACCTGGGCGCAGGCCAGGGCGCGGGTGGCCGGGACCGCGGAATTCCTTGCGGCCGTCGGCCCGGGCGAGCTCGACGCGGCCGCCGACCGGGGAATCGTCCACGAGCTTCCCAACGGCATGGTCTTCGACATGACCGGCGAGCAATATGTCCGCGACTGGGCGCTGCCGCAGGCCGCCTTCCACCAGATGACCGCCTACGCCCTTCTCCGCCAGGCCGGAGTCCCGCTCGGCAAGGTGGATTACGTGCCGCACATGTTCGGCTATCTGAGGGCGGGCACAGCGCCTTCGGCCTAGGTCCCGCTCGTCCGGACCTCCCGGACGTCTTCCCGGGCGGCTTCGTTCGAAGGGCGATCCTCGTCGCGGCCACCCCCTCCCCCCGCCCTCCCCCACCGGGGAGAGCGATGCTCGAGTTCGCCCGTGAACGTGGCTCCAGCCTGGCGAATTTGCCACGGCCGAGGAAATGGGTTCGCAGGAAGGTCACGAAGCTCACCACCAGGACAGCGCACGCGGAAAAGTGCGCGGCACCTTCATCCCGCCTCGGAAAAGACGGACTCGGCGGCTTCGCCGCGAAAGCCTCTTCGTGGCCTTCGTGAGCTTCGTGCGAACCCAAAAACCGCCGGGGCGGGACTCGCCGCTCGAGGCTGGCCCAGCGCCATTTTCCGGCGCGCAAAGCCCGTGCGCCAGGCTCAACGGCACCAGGTCCGGCTTCCGGCCCGAGCGGCCCGCCCTTCCCCTCTTGCCCTTGAAGCCGGGCGCGGCGAAGGACGAGGGATGAGCGAGGACGGCGGCGGGATCGAATGGCGGGTGACGCCGGGGCTCAGCCCCTACCCGGAGACGCTGGCCGAAATGGAGGCGCGCGCCGCCGCGATCCGCTCCGGCGAGGCGGGCGAGCTCGTCTGGCTGCTCGAGCACCCGCCGCTCTACACCGCCGGCACCAGCGCCGATCCGGCGGAGCTGTTCAACCCGCTCGGCTTCCCGGTGTTCGAGGCGGGACGGGGCGGGCGCTACACCTATCATGGGCCGGGCCAGCGGGTGGGCTACGTCCTTCTCGATCTCGAGAAGAGGGGCCGGGACGTTCGCCATTACGTCTATTGCCTCGAAGGCTGGATCATCGCGACGCTGAAGCGGCTTGGGGTCGAGGCGCGGCGGGCGCAGGGCCGGATCGGGATCTGGACCGGGCGCGGAGGGACCGAGGCGAAGGTGGGAGCGATCGGGGTGAGGGTGAGGCGCTGGGTCACCTATCACGGATTCTCGGTCAATCTGAGCCCGGAACTTTCCCACTTCTCAGGCATAGTGCCCTGCGGTATTGCCGAGTTTCCAGTGACCAGCCTCGGCGAAATGGGAGCGTCTGCCGGACTTGACCGTTTCGACCTGGCGCTGAGAGAAGGGCTCTGCGAGTTTCTGCGGTCCCTCGGGGGGGTCCGCGAGTAAGGCTTGAGAGCGATACCCTTTCCGTTTATTGTGCAAAACAGATTTGGCAAAAAAGGGGCAAGCCCGTCCAAATCGCCAACCTAGGGAGTTTCTAAATGCGTGACCTTCTTTCCAAAGTGATGACCGGTTCAATGGTCGCCGGCGCGGCCCTGCTCGTCGCGGCTTGCGGCGGCGGCGAGGACACCGCTGCCAACAACACCGGCGCCAACTACACTGACGATGCCCTGATGACGGGTAACGACGTCGGCGGCATGGACGCGCTCAACACGACCACGACCGACAGCAACGCCCTCGGCACCGCTGCGGATCTGAACGCGACCACCACCAGCACGACCAACACGACGACCACCGACACCACCGGCACCGGCAACACCGGCACCGGCACCGGAACGGGCACCGGCAACACGACCGGAATGTAAGCGTCGTTCGGCGTACATTCGGAAAGGGCCGTCCGGGCGACCGGGCGGCCCTTTTCTTATCCGCCTCTTTTCTTATCCGGGGCAATTGCTTAGGTATGACGAGCCGTGCCGCACGTACGATGGGCACGGTCCGTGAAGCTTTATTGCGAGGCGACCCCTGCTAAGCATGGAGCCAGCGTGTACAGCGCTTGAGGGGACCGAATGAACTTCGTCGTGAAGAACGGCTTCGTGGCCGCCACCGTCGCCTCGGCGGCGTTCCTGGCCGCCCCGGCGTCAGCACAGCTCTATCTCAGCCCGCCTGACCTGCGGGCCTCGCCGCTCGAGCCCGGCGATCCGCTCGTCGGCCTGCCGCTTCCGGGCGCCACCGCCGCCGAGCATCGGGCCAATCTGCTGTGGAACCTGCGCGCCGGCCTCAACGTCGCGGCGCTCCAGTGCCAGTTTTCGGACTATCTGCGCGCGGTCCCCAATTACAACGGCCTCCTCGCCCACCACAGCGTCGAGCTCGCCACCGCCTACACGACGCTCAACAATTATTATAAGCGGACGCTGGGGGCGAAGGGCCAGAAGGCGTTCGACGATTATTCGACGATCACCTACAATAATTGGTCCTCCGCCCAGGCGCAGCAGATCTTCTGCCAGACGGCCACCAACATCACCAAAACGGCCCTCGCCGCGCCCAAGGGGCAGCTTTACCCCGTCGCCCAGGCGCGGATGCGGGAGCTGAGGCACGCCCTCGTCCCCGCCTACGAGCCGAGGCCCGCCTACCGCCCCTATTTCCGCTTCGAAGCGCTGCCGCCGCTGGCGGCGCAATGCTACAACAAGAAGGACGTGCTTCGCCGGGCCTGCGGCGGAACCGCCAAATAAGCTTCAGGCCGGACAGGGCTCAGGGAAGACCGATCAGCTTGTGCGACTGGAGGCCCAGCCTCCAGCGCGGATTCCGCATCACGTAATCGACCGCCGCGGCGGTCGATTTTCCAGCATCCCCGCCGTCGAGGGGCTGGATCAGGAAATGGCGAAAGTCCCAGCCGAGCAGGCTTTCCGGATCCATTCCGGCCTGGGGCCAGACCAGCTTGAGCTCGTCGCCCGACCGCTGCACCACCTGCGTCCCGGCCTTCGGGCTGACGCAGATCCAGTCGATACCCGCGGCGGCCGGCAAGGTGCCGTTGGTCTCGGCGGCGATCTCGAACCCCGCCTCGTGCAGGCCCTCGACCAGCGGCGGATCGAGCTGGAGCATCGGCTCCCCTCCGGTGACGACGACGAGCGCGCCCCGCGCTTTCCCCCAAAGCGCCGCGACCCTTTCCACCAGGGGCGCGACTTCGTAGCGCCCGCCATTCTCGCCGTTCGTCCCGACGAAGTCCGTGTCGCAGAAGCGGCATTGCGCCGCCGCCCGGTCCCGCTCCCGCCCCGACCACAGGTTGCAGCCCGCGAACCGAAGGAAGACCGCGCGCCGCCCCGCCTGCATCCCTTCGCCCTGTAGGGTGAGGAATATCTCCTTGACCGCGTAGCTCACGGACGGGCGGCATAAAGGGTGGGATCGGCGACTCCGGCCTCGCGAAAACCGAGCGCCCGCAGCCGGCAGCTGTCGCAAAGCCCGCAATGAAGGCCTTCCGGCGCGGGATCGTAGCAGGACCAGCTGAGGCCGCAGTCCAGGCCCAGCCTGCCCGCCTCGATCACGATGTCGGCCTTGCTCATGTGAAGGAGCGGAGCGGCGATCCGGAAGCCCCGCCCTTCCGTTCCGGCCCTGGTGGCGAGCGCCGCGAGCCGCTCGAAGGCCGCCACGAAATCCGGACGGCAATCGGGATAGCCGGAGTAATCGAGCGCGTTCACGCCGATGTAGATTTCCGATGCTCCCGCGGCTTCGGCCCAGCCGAGCGCGAGCGAGAGGAAGATAGTGTTGCGGGCCGGGACGTAAGTGACCGGAACCTCGCCGCCCACGCCCTGCTTGGGCACCGGAATGTCGGCGGTGAGCGCTGAGCCGCCGAATGCGCGCAGATCGAGCGGGAGGACGACGTGGCGGACGGCGCCGAGCGCTCCGGCCACCCGCGCGGCGGCCTCGAGCTCGATCAGGTGGCGCTGGCCGTAATCGACGGTGAGCGCGAGAAGCGAATAGCCGGCCTCGCGCGCAAGTGCGGCCGCGACCATCGAATCGAGGCCGCCCGACAGGAGAGCGACGGCTTTGGGAGCTTCGGCGGCGGACATAGCGGGCGGCTAGTCGCCCCGCGCCGGGCGCGCAAGCGGCTCAAAAGAACGGGCCGCCCGGTGAAGAGCGGCCCAGTTTAGGCTTTCAGGCCTCTAGGGAGGAAAGCGTGCCCACATTTGGCACCCTCACTTCTTACGGCGATCAGGGTAAACAGGGGGTTAACGCAGCACCCGTCGTCCCGGCGAAAGCCGGGACCCGGTGGTGAAGAGGCGCTCCCGACATCCCGGCGAAAGCCGGGATCTCCTGGGGAAAAGGCGCCGAGGCCAACGCTCCGGGAGGTCCCGGCTTTCGCCGGGATGACGGGTGTCTCAGCAGCCGCCGACCCTGCGGGCCTCGACCCGGTAGGAGAAGGGGCGGCCGTCGGCCAGGCCCTGAGTGTCGATCCGGGCGAGCCTCGGAGTCTCGACCTTGACGCTGGTATGACCGAAGCCGCGGCCGGGGCAGGTATATTGGACCGTGGCGCCGCCCGTCTCGTTCGCGAGCACCTCATGGCCGCAGCTGGCGCCTTCATGCTCTAGCTGAAGCAGGACGGTCGGATCTCCGATGCAGACGGACCTCGGCGGGCCCGAAGCGGAGCGCAGCTGCCAGCGGCCGCGCTCCAGCTTCGACAGGGCCTGGAGGTCCGGCAACGCAAATGCGTAAACCGGCGCGGCGACGGCGATCAAGCCTGCCAGCCCAAGCGCCCCCCAGCGCGAACGGCCCCGTGGATACGACATAGAGGCGCGGTTCCTATCAGGAAAAGCCGCGGAAATCGATGGTTTGCCGCCAGCCTCGCCTCAGTCGCCGAAGTCGCTGAGGGATATCGGGAAAATCTTGGAGCAGAATTCGCAGTCGACGTTGATGAACCCGTCCTCGTCCACCATTTCGCCGCGCTCCGCCGCTCCGAATCGGGCGAGGACGCCGCGAACGTGCTCGAAGTTGCAGCGGCAGCCTTTCCTGAGCGCGATCGCTTCCAGGACCCGCACCTCTTCCTCGTGGAAAAGCCTCCAGAGCGCCTCCCCCAGCGGAAGCGCCGGATCGGTCAGCTCGTTGCCCTTGATCGTCTCGGCCAGCACGCGGACATGCTCCCATTCCGGGTCGTCGAGGCGGGTGTGGAGCCGGTCGCGGCCTTCCTCCCCTTCCGGCAGATGCTGGACGAGGATCCCTCCGGCGATGTGCCCGGTGTCGTCGACCGCGAGCCGGACGACGCTCGGCAGCTGCTCCGACTGGCTGAAATAGTTCTGCGCCGCCTCGCCCAGCGAGCTGCCCTCGAGCGGAACGATCCCCTGATAGCGCTCCTCCGCCAGCGGATGATCGAACGTGATTGCAAGATAGCCCTTGCCGAACAGCGCCGCGAGGTCGCGGTGGATCGGAAGCTCGCCGAGCCTCGCCGGGTCGAAACGGACGTAGCCTCTCAGCTCCCCGTCGCGATAGTCGACGACCAGCAGGTCGACGATCCCGCTCTCGGTCTGCGCCTGGATCGTCAGCTGTCCTTCGGCTTCCTTGAGCAGCGATCCCAGCAGGGCGGCGAGCACCAGCGCCTCGGAGAGGGTGCGGGCGATGGGCGCGGGATAATCATGCGCCGACAGGACTTCGTCCAGCAGCGGACCGAGGCGGACGAGCCGGCCGCGCGCATTGCGGCCCGGAATGGTGAAGCCGAGCGCTTCGTCGAGATTGGCGGAGCGCGCCTGGGTGTCGAAAGGGGGGGAGGTCATGAGCGCGATGTGGCTAGGGTCGGGATTGGGTTCAAGGTTCTTGCCTCCCCATCGCCAGATGGGGAGGGGGACCAGGCGAAGCCTGGTGGAGGGGTAGAAGGCGCAGGCCTCCGCCATTTACCCCTCCACCACACTTCGTGTGGTCCCCCTCCCCATGCGTTCCGCATGGGGAGGCAAGCTAGGCCGCCTGCGGTACCTCGTACTGCCGCGCCGCCTCCGAAAGCCGCTCGACGAACTCGGTCACATGCGCTTCCTCGATGATCAGCGGCGGCAGGACCCGAAGGACGTTGTCGCCGGCGGCGACGGTGAGCAGGCCGTGCTCGCGCAGATGGCCGACGAAGGCGCGGCTGTCCGTCTTCATCTTCACGCCAAGCATCAGGCCGAGGCCGCGGACGCTTTCGAACAGATGGTCGTGATTGGGGATCATCTGCTCGAGCGCGCCCCGGAGCCGTTCGCCCATGCGCGTGACCCGCTCCAGGAATTCCGGATCGGCGACGATATCGAGCACCGCCTGCCCGGCGGCCATGGCCAGCGGATTGCCGCCATAGGTCGAGCCGTGGGTGCCGACGACCATTCCGGCCGCCGCCTTCTCCGTCGCCAGGCAGGCGCCCATCGGGAATCCGCCGCCGATGCCCTTGGCGCTGGCGAGGATGTCGGGCTCGATCCCGTAATGCTCGTAGGCGAAGAGCTTTCCGGTCCGGGCCACGCCGCACTGCACCTCGTCGAGGACCAGCATGAGGTCGTTCTCGTCGCAGATCCGCCTGAGACCGCGCAGGAACTCGGGGCTGGCGGGGCGGATCCCGCCTTCGCCCTGAACGGGCTCGAGCAGGAATCCGGCGGTGTTCTCGTCCACCGCCGCTTCGGCGGCCTCGAGATCGTCGAAGGCGACGACGGTGAAGCCGGCCAGCAGCGGGGCGAAGCCGTCGCGAAGCTTGGCCTGGTCGGTGGCGCTGATCGTCGCCATCGTCCGGCCGTGGAAGGCGTTGCTGAAGGTGATCAGCTTGTTCTTCTCGGGCCGTCCGTGATGATGGTGGTAGCGCCGCGCGGTCTTGATCGCGCATTCCACCGCCTCGGCGCCCGAATTGGTGAAGAAGACGGTGTCCGCGAACGTGTTGTCGACGAGCCGCTGCGCGAGGGCCTCCCCTTGGGGAGAGCCGTAGAGGTTGGAGACGTGAATCAGGGTCGCCGCCTGCTCCTGGATCGCCTTGGTGAGGTGGGGGTGCCCGTGGCCGAGCAGGTTGACGGCGATCCCGCTGGCGAAATCGAGATATTTCTCCCCGTCCTCGCCGTAGAGATAGACCCCCTCCCCTCGCACCGGCCGCACGGGCGAGCGCGGATAAACGGGCATGAGCGGCGTGATGGCCATGAGTGGGCTCCGGGGTACGTGAATGCAAAAAGGCGACCCTGAGGGATCGCCTTCCTGCCTCTAGAGAGGGAGCGGGCGCCGCGTCAATTCGCGGCGCCCGCCCTTTTTTCCGCCTTTAGTAGCGGCGGCCGTCGCGGTCCTGGCGCTCGACGCGCAGGCGCTGCTCGAGCCGGTTGACCTGGCTCCTCAGCATTCCGAACTCGCGGCCGCTGATGCCGTTGCGGCCGGCCCGCTGAAGCTGCCGCTCGATCTGGTTCGCCTCGCGCTGAAGGCCGAAGGCCTCGCGCTGCGAGATGATCCGGCGCTGCGCGGAACGATCGATTCGCGCCTCGACCCGGTTGAGGTCGCGGATCAGCTCGTTGATCGCCTGGCGCGAGGGACCGCCGCGGTTCCAGCCGGAGTGCTGGCCGTGGCCGCGATCGCCGTGGTAACCGCCGTGGTTGGCCGCGGCCGGAGCGACGCCGACGACGGTGGAGAGCACCAGGGCTGAAATCAGAAACTTACGCATTGTCTTGCTCCTTGTTTGGTAGGGAGCTTCTACGACTCGGCGAATGTTCCGGCGCTGAACGGGGTCGACAGGCGGCGTTCAGGTAAATGGCAAGTTTTGTGAACAGCTCGTCCTCCCCATGCGCAGCGGGGGGAGGGGGACCAGGCGAAGCCTGGCGGAGGGGTAACGGCGCGGCTTCTGCCAACTACCCCTCCACCACCCTTCGGGTGGTCCCCCTCCCCCCGCTTCGCGCGGGGAGGATTCAAGCCTTCAGCTTCCAGCCTGTGCGGAGCATGGCGTAAGTCACGGCGGCCAGGCCCAGGTTGATCCCCAGCAGCAGCAGCCCGCCCAGCAGGATCGGCGAATCCGCGGCTCCGAGGAAGCCGTAGCGGAAGCCCGAGATGACGTAGAAGAAGGGGTTGGCGTGGCTCACCGCGCGGAAGACGGGGGCGAGGCTGTCGATCGAATAGAAGGTGCCCGACAGCAGCGAGAGCGGCGCCACGACGAAATTGGTCACGGCCGCCGCATGATCGAACTTCTCGGCCCAGATCGAGGTGATGAGGCCGAAAAAGGCCAGCATCATGCTTCCCATCAGGCCGAACCAGAGCACCGCCCACAGGTGGACCGGAGCGACATGGACCCCGGGCCAGAGCTGCATGGCGAGGAACACCGCGAGCCCGATCAGGGCGGCCCGGGTGACGGCCGCTCCGATCAGGGCCGCGATCAGCTCGGCGGTGGAGAGCGGCGGCATCAGATAATCGACGATATTGCCCTGGATCTTGCCGACCAGCAGCGAGAAGCTCGAATTGGCGAAGGCGTTCTGGAGCATGCCCATGACGATGAGGCCCGGCGCCAGGAAATCGGCGAAGTGGAAGCTCGCTCCCCCGAGCTGGACCAGCCGTTCGCCTCGGCCCAGCGCGACGCTGAAGATGACGAGGAAGAGCAGGGTCGTCAGCGCCGGTCCCCAGATCGTCTGAAGCTGGACCTTGAAGAAACGCCTCACCTCCTTCACATAGAGGGTTCTGAGGCCGCCCCAGTTCACGTTCCGGATCACCGGCACGCCCGGGGCGGCCCGCATCCAATTAGAAGGCTGGTCGTTCACC
>DASVTN010000098.1:0-2186 GCA_036387555.1 Allosphingosinicella sp.
CCAGGATTCCGGCGAGTTCGCCGTCCGCGGCGGGATCGTCGACCTGTTCCCAGCCGGGGAAAGCGAAGGGCTGAGGCTCGACTTCTTCGGAGACGAGATCGAGAGCGTCCGCCGCTTCGATCCGGGAAGCCAGCGGACCACGGGCAACGAGCAGTCGGGCTTCACCCTGCTTCCGGCATCCGAGACCCTCCTCGACGAGGACAGCGTCAAGCGCTTCCGCTCCCGCTACCGCGAGCGTTTCGGAGCCACCGCGACCGGCGATCCAATCTACCAGGCGGTCTCGGAAGGGCGGCGGCTCGCCGGCATCGACCACTGGCTCCCACTCTTCGAGGAGCGGCTCGACACCCTCTTCGAGCATCTCGCGGACGACGACATCGTGGTGCGCGACGCCCACGACGCCGGAGCCGCCGACGCCCGCTTCGAGGCGATCGCGGATTATTACGAGAACCGGAAGCGCGCCCAGTCTTCCGATCCCGGAAGCTACCGGCCGCTGGAGCCCGAGACCCTCTATCTCGCCCGCGACGAATGGGACCGGCTGATCGCCGGCCGCCCGCTCCATCTCGCAACGCCTTTCCACGAGCCGGACAGCGCCACCGTTCTCGACTTCGAGGTCGATCCCGCCCGCGATTTCGCCCCCGAGCGGTCGCAGAACGCCAATGTCTACGAGGCGGTCATCGACCATGTCTCGGCGCTGAGGAAAGCCGGCAAGAAGGTGGTGCTCGCCAGCTACTCCGCCGGCGCCCGCGAGCGTCTCAAGGGCCTGCTCGCCGATCACGGGCTGAAGAAGGCCATCGAGGTCGACACCTGGCAGGAAGCCCTGGGAGCGGGGTCTGCTCCTCCGCGGGACGGGGAGGGGGACCATGCGAAGCATGGTGGAGGGGGGGCGGAGCCTGGCACGGCGCCGCCTCCCCCACGCGGCTCCGCCGCGCGGTCCCCCTCCCCGTCCCGGGGAGGATCCGTCGCGCTCGCCGTCCTGCCGCTCGACCACGGCTTCACCACCGCCGGAATCGCGCTTCTGACCGAGCAGGACATGCTCGGCGACCGGCTCGTGCGCCGCCGCAAGCGCCGCAAGTCCGCCGACGCCTTCATGAGCGAGCTCGCGACGCTCAGCCCCGGCGACCTCGTCGTCCACGCCGACCACGGCATCGGCCGCTTCGAGGGCTTGACCCAGATCCCCGTCGGCACCTCCCCGCACGATTGCGTCGCCCTCGAATATTCCGGCGGCGACAAGCTCTACGTTCCCGTCGAGAACATCGACATCCTGTCGCGCTACGGAAGCGAGAGCGACGGGGTCGCGCTCGACAAGCTCGGCGGCGAGGCCTGGCAGCGCCGCAAGGCGCGGATGAAGGAGCGGATCCGCGAGATCGCCGGCGAGCTCATCAAGACCGCCGCCGAGCGCGCGCTCCGCCCCGGCGCCGTGGTCGAGCAGGATACCAGCTACGCCGCCTTCGCGGACCGCTTCCCCTATGAGGAGACGGAGGACCAGGACCGCGCCATCTCAGACGTATTCGGCGATCTCTCCGCGGGCCGGCCGATGGACCGCCTCGTCTGCGGCGACGTCGGCTTCGGCAAGACCGAGGTCGCGCTCCGGGCGGCCTTCGCGGCGGCCATGGCCGGGCACCAGGTCGCGCTCGTCTGCCCGACCACGCTCCTCGCCCGCCAGCATTACAACACGTTCGTCGAGCGCTTCCGGGGATTTCCCATAGAGATCGGCCGCCTTTCCCGCCTGGTGCCCGCCAAGGAGGCGAAGGAGACCAAGGAAAGGCTGAAGGCGGGCCAGGTCGACATCGTCATCGGCACTCACGCCCTCCTCGCCAAGACGGTCGAGTTCAAGAACCTCGGCCTCGTCATCGTCGACGAGGAGCAGCGCTTCGGAGTCACCCACAAGGAACGGTTGAAGGCGCTGCGCACCGACGTGCACGTTCTCACGCTCACCGCCACGCCGATCCCCCGTACCCTGCAGATGGCCATGTCCGGTCTGCGTGAGCTGTCGGTCATCCAGACTCCGCCCGTCGACCGGTTGGCCGTGCGCACCTACGTTACCCCTTGGGACCCAGTGGTGACCCGCGAGGCGCTGCTGCGCGAGCATTTCCGTGGCGGCCAGACCTATTTCGTCGTGCCGCGCATCTCGGACCTTTCCGACATCGAGGAATGGCTGCGCGAGGAGGTGCCTGAGGTGAAGGCGG
>DASVTN010000099.1:0-31503 GCA_036387555.1 Allosphingosinicella sp.
TTCCGCGCCTGGTTCCGCTACCTTCGCCAGGTCGGCCTGTCCTACTCGATGGTGACGGTGGTCGAGGCGCTTCGCCGAGCGCCCGGAGTGGCCCACGGCCTCATCGCCCTGTTCGATGCGCTCCACGATCCCCGGCACGAGGGTCCGCGCGAGGCCGCGGTGCAGGCCGCCGAGGAAGCGATCCGCGACGGCCTCTCCCAGGTCGCCGCCATCGACGAGGACCGGATCCTGAGGCTGCTCCACGGAGTCGTCTCGGCGACCCTGCGCACCAACGCCTTCACCCCGGCGGGGCGCGAGGCGCTCGCCTTCAAGCTCGACAGCGCGAAGGTTCCGGGCCTGCCCCAGCCGCTCCCCTGGCGGGAGATCTGGGTCTATTCGCCCCGGGTCGAGGGAATCCACCTGCGCGGTGGGCCGATCGCCCGCGGCGGACTTCGTTGGTCCGACCGGCGCGACGATTTCCGGACCGAGATCCTCGGGCTGATGAAGGCGCAGCTGGTCAAGAACGCGGTCATCGTGCCGACCGGCGCCAAGGGCGGCTTCTATCCCAAGCAACTGCCGCCCACCGCGGATCGCGACGCCTGGCTCGCCGAGGGAACCGAAAGCTACCGGATCTTCATGCGGGCCTTGCTGTCGGTGACCGACAACATCGTCGGCAACAAGGTCGTGCATCCCGAGGGCCTCGTCGTTCGCGACGGCGAAGATCCCTATTTCGTCGTCGCCGCCGACAAGGGCACCGCGACCTTCTCGGACATCGCAAACGCGATCGCGACCGAGCGCGGCTTCTGGCTCGGCGACGCCTTCGCCTCGGGCGGAAGCTACGGCTACGACCACAAGGCGATGGGGATCACCGCCCGCGGAGCGTGGATCTCGGTCCAGCGCCACTTCCGCGAGATCGGGATCGACGTCCAGTCTCAGCCGATCACCGTCGCCGGAGTCGGCGACATGTCCGGCGATGTGTTCGGCAACGGCATGCTCCTGTCGAAGACGATCAAGCTGGTCGCCGCCTTCGACCACCGCCACATCTTCCTCGATCCCGATCCCGACCCGGCGGCAAGCTGGGACGAGCGCAATCGATTGTTCAACCTGCCGCGCTCGAGCTGGGACGATTACAGCAGGGAGCTGATCTCGAAAGGCGGCGGCATCTTCCCGCGCAGCCAGAAATCGATCCCGCTCTCCCCGGAGGTTCGAGCGTTGCTCGGCCTCGAGAGCGAGGAGACCGATCCCGCGAGCCTGCTCACCGCGATCCTAGCCGCCCAGGTCGACCTGCTGTGGTTCGGCGGCATCGGCACCTACATCAAGGCCAAGAGCGAGAGCAACGCGGAGGTCGGGGATCCGGGCAACGACGCGGTCCGCGTCAACGGCGCCGACCTTCGCGCCAAGGCGCTGGGCGAAGGCGCCAACCTCGCCATCACCCAGGCCGGCCGAATCGAGTTCGCGGCGCTGGGCGGCCGGATCAACACCGACTTCATCGACAATTCGGCCGGAGTCGATTGCTCGGACAACGAGGTCAACATCAAGATCCCGCTGAACCGCGAGATGGCCGAGGGGCGGCTCAGCCTGGAGGATCGCAACGCCCTGCTCGCCGCGATGACCGACGAGGTCGCCGAGATCGTGCTCGAGGACAACCGGCTCCAGACCCTCGCCCTGTCGATCGCGGAGCGCGGCGGCGCCGCCTGCCTTCCGCCGCTGCTGAGGGCGATGGAATTGCTGGAGGAGAGCGGCCGCCTCAACCGCGCCGTCGAGGGCCTGGAGAGCAACGAGGAGCTGATCCGGCGCGCGCAGGAGAATCGCGGGCTAACCCGTCCCGAGCTCGCGATCCTGCTCTCGACCTCGAAGATGGCGCTCCAGGCCGCGCTCGAATCGGGGCGAATCACCGAGGATCCGACCCTGACCCCGGAGCTGTGCGCCGCCTTCCCGGAGACGATGCGCGCCCGGCACGGCGACGCCATTCTCCAGCACCGGCTGCGCCGCGAGATCATCGCCACCAAGATCGCCAACCGCCTCGTCAACCGTCTGGGTATAACAGCGGCCTTCGGCCTTTCGGAGGAGGAAGGCGCCTCCCTCGGCCAGGTCGCCGCCGCCTTCGTCGCAGCCGAGCGCCTGTTCGACATGCAGGGTTTTTGGGAGCGGCTCGACACGGCCGACATTCCCGAGCAGCTCCGGCTGGAATTGTTCGACCAGGCGAGCGAGGCGCTCCAGCTCCAGATGGCCGACATCCTGCGCAACATGTCCGCCAGCGCCAAGCTCGCGGAGATCGTCGATAATCTCGCGCCCGGGCTTCACGCGCTCGATGCCGTGGTCGAGGGCCTGCTCCGGCGCGAGGTCGCGAGCGAGGCCACCGACCGCCGCCGCCGCCTCATTGAAATGGGCGCGCCGGAGGATATCGCACGCAGGATCGTCCGCCTGTTCGAGCTCAACGGCGCCGTCGGCATCGCCGCGCTCGGCAAGCGCCTGGGCGTGGACGTGATCGGCCTCACCAACGCCTATACCCGTCTCGGCGAGACGCTCGGCCTCGATTGGGCCCAGGGCGCCGCGAACCGGTTCCGGGCGAGCGACCAGTGGGAGAGGCTGCTGACCGCCGGTCTCGCCCGCGATTTCGAGCAGCTCCGGCTCGACTTCCTGCACAGGAAGCGCGCCAGCGACCCGATGGCCGCCGTGGACGAGTGGGTTGCCGCCCAGGGACCGCGGATCGACCAGTTCCGCCGAGTCGTGGAGCGGGTCCGAAACGCGCCCGTCACCACCGCCCCCATGCTGGCCCAGATCGCAACCCAGGCGCGGGTGCTGCTCGGCCGCTAAATCCTCCCCATCCTCAGATGGGGAGGGGGACCATGCGAAGCATAGTGGAGGGGTAGATGACGCAGGCTTTGGCCAGCTACCCCTCCACCACCCTACGGATGGTCCCCCTCCCCACCGCTTCGCGGCGGGGAGGACTTCGCCTTCCTGAACAGCCACACCCGGATCGCGCTACCGAGATTCGGGGGTGCCGCGGCTTCGACGCGCTCGGCGTCGATGCGCGCGACCAGCGCGCTTAACGGAACACCCTCCTCCGCCGCCGCCTCGCGCAGCGCCTCCCAGAAGACGGGCTCCAGGCTGATCGACGTGGAATGCCCCGCGATCATCACGGAGCGCTTGACGGGCCCGGTCATCGACGCAGACCGGGGACAGTCACTTTCACCGGCCGCGGCAGAAGCCCTCGCACGGCAGGTCTGAAAGTGACTGGCCCCTCCACCGTCCCGCCATCAATACATGTGCTGCCCGCCGTTGATGCTGAGCGTGGAGCCGGTGATGAAACCGGCGTCCTCGCCGCACAGGAAGACGACTCCGCGCGCGATCTCCTCGGCCTTGCCGAGGCGGCCGACCGGAACCCTGGCGACGATCTTGGCGAGCACGTCCGCCGGCACCGCCGCCACCATCTCGGTGTCGATATAGCCCGGAGCGATCGCGTTCACCGTCACTCCGCCCCGCGCGCCTTCCTGCGCCAGGGCCTTCGTGAAGCCATGGATCCCGGATTTCGCCGCCGCGTAATTGACCTGTCCGTACTGGCCCGCCTGACCGTTGATCGAGCCGATGTTGACGATCCGCCCGAACTTCCTCGACTGCATGCCCTCGAACACCGCCTTGGCCATGTTGAAGCAGCCGCCCAGGTTGACGTCGATCACTTCGTCCCACGCCTGACGGGTCATCCGCTTCATCGTCCCGTCGCGCGTGATTCCGGCATTGTTGACGAGGACGTCGACGGGGCCGAGGTCGCTCTCGACCTGGGCCACGCCCGCCTGGCACGCGTCGAAATCGCCGACGTCCCATTTGTAGGCCTTGATCCCGGTGCGTGTCGTGAACTCGCGCGCTTTCTCGTCATTGCCCCCATAGTTGGCGGCGACGGTGACGCCCTGGTCGCGCAGGGCGATGCTGATCGCCTCGCCAATGCCTCTGGTGCCGCCGGTGACGATCGCAACGCGTGCCATGTTTCTCTCCTGGATTTTTTGTTGTGCGGCGGCCCTTACGTAACGCTCCTCCAACCTTCAAGCTCGCGGCCCAAAATGCTGCGCAGCATTTCCAGACCGACGGGGCTGTCGTTGAGGCAGGGAAGGTAAGCGAAATCGGAGCCGCCCGCGGCGACGAACGATTCGCGCCCGCGTATCGCCAGCTCCTCCAACGTTTCGAGGCAATCGGCGGAGAAACCCGGGGCGAAGATCGCGACTTTCGTCACGCCCCGCGGGGGCAGGGCCTCGAGCGTCCGGTCGGTCGCTGGCTCCAGCCACTTGGCCCGGCCGAAGCGCGACTGGAAGGTGACCGTCAGCTCCCGGCCACTCGCTTCGCTGAGCAGCCTCGCCGTCTTCCGGCAATGGCAGTGATAGGGATCGCCCAGCTCCAGCGTGCGCTGCGGCATGCCGTGGAAGCTGGCGAGGATCGCCTGCGGCTCGAAGTCGAGCTGCGCCAGCCCCTCCTCCAGCCGGACCCTCAGGGCCTCGATATAATCGGGATCGTCATAATAGGGCGGAAGCGTCCGCACCGCCGGCTGCCAGCGCAGCCGCCGCAGATGCGCGAAGGCCTCGTCATTGGCCGTCGCCGTGGTCGCGGCGCAATATTGCGGATAGAGCGGAGCGATCAGGATGCGCTCGCAACCCTGCGCCTTGAGCGCGTCGATCTTCGCGGCGATGGCCGGTTCGCCGTAACGCATCGCATGATCGACGATGACGTCCTCCCCGAAGGCTCCGCGCAGCGCCTTCGCCTGCCGAGCGGTGATCGCCGCCAGCGGCGAGCCTTCCTCGGTCCATACCTGCTTGTAGGCATGGGCCGATTTCTTCGGCCGGGTCGTCAGGATGATCCCGCGCAGGATCGGCTGCCAGACGAGCTGCGGAATCTCGATCACGCGGGGATCGGAGAGGAATTCCTTCAGGTACAGTCGCACCGACCCCGGCTCCGGCGAGTTGGGCGTGCCGAGGTTGATCAGCAGCACGCCCACTCTCGGCGCGGCCATCGGCGGGTGGTCGGCGGGGGGCCTCATCCGCCTACCTGAAGAGGCAGGGAGCGCAGGCGCCGCCCGGTGAGCGCGTGGAGCGCGTTGGCCATGGCGGGGGCCGCGACCGGCACCGCCAGCTCGGTCGCCCCACCGGGCTCGTCCTCGCTCTCCAGCAGCTCGACCGTGACGTCGGGGGACTGAGCGAGCGTGGTGAAGCCGAGATCGCCGAAGCCCCGGGGCGTGGGACGGCCGGCCTCAAATCCGATCGCGCTGCCGGCCGCGGCCGCTATTCCGAAGAGGAGCCCGCCCTCGATCTGCTGGCGAACGAGCTCCGGATTGACGACCCGTCCGCAGTCGACGGCGCATATCGCGCGCAGCACGCGCACCCTCTGCTCCGCGGTGACCTCTACCTCCAGAAGCGCGGCGATATGGCTGCCGAAGGCGCTGTGGCAGGCGATGCCCATCGCGCTGCCCGGCACTCCGCCGTCCCAGCCGCCCAGGGTCGCCGCCGTCGTCAGGCAGCGCGCGAGGCGCGGATTTTCGCCCAGCATCTGCATCCGGAAGGACAAGGGCTCCACTCCCGATATCCGCGCCAGCTCGTCCATGAAGCTTTCGGTGAAGAAAGCGGTGTAGCTGTGCGCGCCGGAACGCCAGCCGCCCACCCTGATCCCGGTCTCCGCGGGCAGGTAATCCACCGTCACCGCGGGGATCCCATAGGGCGGCACTGCTCCCGCCGTGGGATCGCCGATCGCTGCCATCGCCATGCCGCCTCCGCCGATCCGCTCGCCCAGCTGCGCGCCCGTGTCCGGCGCGGCGATCCGCGCCTGCCAGCCCAGGACGATCCCGCCTTCGTCCAGCCGAGCCAGCAACTGCGCCCGCGCAGGCGCTCGAAAGCCGTCCTGCACCGTCTCCTCGACCCGCGACCAGGCGAGCTGCACCGGCCGCCCGACCCGAACCGCGAGCATCGCCGCCTGCTCGATCGCCCGGGTCTCGAGCTTTCGGCCGTAGCCGCCGCCGATCATCGTTGGATAGACGGTCACCTGGCCCTCGGGGAGCCCGGCGATCCGCGCCGCCGCGGCCCGGGCGAGCCCCGGCGCCTGGGTCGGCGCCCAGATCTCCAGCCGGTTGCCCGCCAGCCGAGCGGTCGCGGTCAGGGTTTCCAGCGGCGCGCTGGCGGCGGGCCCCGCCTGGTAATGGCCGCGCAGCACATGCCCGCCCTCGAACGCATCGTCGAGATCCCCCCGGCTGTAGACCCGCCGCCCCTCGTCCTTCTCCAGAGCGCCGATCAGCTTCGCGTCGATGCCTTGGCTGGAGGTCGGCGGATGAGGCACCTCCCATACCGGCCCAAGCGCCTCGACGCCCCTGTTCGCGGCCCACCAGTTGGTCGCGACGCAGGCAACCCAGCCCGGAGCGTCGAGCACTCCGAACACGCCGGGGACGGCCAGGCCCCGTTCCTTGCTCCAGCGGGCGAGCCGGCTGTCCTCGGTCGGCCCCGCCCGCACCGAGGCGAAGGCCATGTCCGGCAGCCTTATGTCCCCCGCGAACGGCGCTGAGCCGTCGACCTTGGACGGCAGATCAAGCCTCGGCAGCGGCTGGCCCGTCAGCCGGTTGTCGATTCCGGCGCGGATCGGCAGATGCTCGGGCAGCTCCTCTCCCGCCGCGGCCTCGGCCAGCTCGGCGAAGCTCAGCTTTCGCCCGCCGTCGAGCACGAAGCCCGCGGCGGTGTCGAGGCTCTCCCATTCCACGCCCCAGCGCGCAGCGGCCGCCTTCATCAGCAACGCCCGCGCCCCCGCGCCCGCCTCGCGAAGCGGCCGCTCGAATGCCCTTACCGAGGTCGACCCCGCGGTGAGCATCGCGGCCTCGCCGCCCTCGAAACGGCCCGCTCGCCACCGCCGGATCCCGCCCGCGAACGATCCGTCGTCCTCGCCTTCCGCAAGCAGCCGGTTGGCGTAAAGCGGGCCGATCGGCGCCGGCTCCACGCCGACGGTGCGCCAGTCCGCCCCCAGCTCGTCGGCGAGGATCTGCGCCAAGGCCGTCCAGCTTCCCTGCCCCAGCTCCGCCTGCGGAACGGCCACGATCACCCGTCCGTCGCCGCCGATCCTGAGGAAGGCGTTGAACGCCTGCTCCCCTTCGCCCGAACGCAGCCCGTGCGAATATGATCGCGGCCATGCCGCCCAGGCGAGGAGCAGCCCGGCCCCGGCGCCCCCGCTAATGAGGAGGGTCCTCCGGTTGATCCCCTTCTTCTCACCGCCCCGCGCCATGCGAGGCTGATAGAGAGGGAGCGGACGAGGGGCTAGCCTCTCTCATCCTCCCCGTCGCGAAGCGATGGGGAGGGGGACCATGCGGAGCATGGTGGAGGGGCTGTCAGCGCCGCAGCCCCTCCACCGCACTTCGTGCGGTCCCCGTCCCCATCCGCTGCGCGGATGGGGAGGACTAGGCGTCCGGCACCTCCGCCGAATAACGCTCGCGCAGGATCTTCTTGTCGATCTTGCCCGTTCCCAGCTTTGGCAGCGGCTCGTCATGGACCCAGATGAACTGGGGAATCTTGTAGGAGGCGATCCGGCCGTCGAGGAAGGCGCGAAGGGCGTCCGGGCCGAGCTCGCGGTCGTCCTCGCAAAAGACGACCGCCGCGGGGACTTCGCCAAGCCGCTCGCAAGCCACTCCGAACACCGAGCATTCCGACACTGCCGGGTGGGAGTAGATCGCCGCCTCGACCTCCTGGCAGCTGATATTCTCGCCGCCGCGGATGATGATGTCCTTCTTGCGGTCGACGATGAACAGATATTCCTCTTCGTCGAGATAGCCGACGTCGCCGGTCTTGAGGTAGCCGCCGGCGGTGAAGGTCGCGGCGGTCGAAGCCGGATCGTTCCAGTAGCTGGTGAAATTGGCAGCGGAGCGGATCGCGATCTCGCCCGTCTCGCCGGGCGGAAGGTGGCGATCGCCTTCTCCCAATATGGCAAGCTCGACCGTCGGCTTGTGGGGGCGGCCGGTCGAAGCCGGCTTGTCCGCGTAATTCTGCCAGAAATTGCCGCAGCCGACCGCGTTCGTCTCGGTGAGTCCGTAGCCCAAAGCGGGCTGGGCGCCCCGGAAGCTCTCCTGCAGCCGCTTGACGTGGGCCACCGGGCGCGGAGCTCCGCCCGCTGCGATGTCGGTGAGCGAGGATAGGTCGTACTTGTCGCGGTCGGGATGCTGCATCAGCTCCAGGCTCATCGTCGGCACGCCCACGAAATAGGTGACCTTCTCCTCCTGGATGAGCCTCAGCGCCTCCCCCGGATCCCATTTGGACATCAGCACCATGCCGCGTCCGATGACGAAGCTGTTCAGCATTACCGGCACTTCGCCGGTAACGTGGAACAGCGGGACGTTGACCAGGGTGCGGGGCGGGTTCGCGGGGCCGCGGCCCTCACTCTCCATGATCCCCAGCAGCGTGATCAGGCTCACCGAATAGGTGTAGATGCCGGTGGTGACGGCGCGGTGGGTGGAGAGGGCGCCCTTCGCCACGCCGGTCGATCCGGAGGTGAAGAGGATGGTGGCGTCATCCTCCGGCGCCACCTGCGGGAGCTCGGCCTCGCCTCGTCCGAGCAGGGGCGCCAGCGCCTCCGCGATGGGTCTTTCGATCGGCAGGACGACGCTTGGCGTGCCGAGGCCGGTCGCCTCCAGCCGCTTGGCCCGCGGCGCGTCGCACAGGACCAGGCACGGCTCGGTGAGCTCCAGGCCGTGGCGCAGTTCCTCCGGCTGCCACCAGCCGTTGACGAGGGTGGCGATCCCGCCCGCCTTCAGCACCGCCATATAGGCGACGATCCAGGAGGGGCAGTTGCGCATCGCGATGGCGACCCGGTCGCCCTTCCGCACCCCCCAGCCGCCGACCAGCGCCCGGGCGAGCCTGGTCGCCGCCGCGTTCAGCTCGGCGAAGGTGAGCCGCTCGCCATCGGCGATGACCGCGGTCGTCGCCCCGTGCAGCGCGCAGAATATGTCGAACATCATCGGGAGCGTGGGGGGCAGGTTGGTGACGATCTTGCGGCCCTCCGCGTCGTCGCCGATCTGGATTCGGCCGCCGGGTCCGGTCACCTGCGCCAGCACCGCGTCGAACCTGCGGTCCAGCTCACTGGGCATCCTACTCTCCCTTTCCGTTTCCTCTGGGCCCTTCTATTAGGGCCTCTATCGGGAGTGGGAAGCCTTTGATGGATGCTTTACTGACAAGTCTGTCGACGGCGCTCGGCGATTATGTGCGGTTCACCGATCTCGGCCTCAGCCCCACCCTGTTCGACTGGCCCTTCCCGCTGCGCTGGTATTCGCTCGGCTATCTCGCCGGGATCCTGCTCGGCTGGTGGTATCTGATGAAGCTGATCGACCGGCCGGGCGCTCCGATGGCCCGGCGCCACGCCGACGACATGGTCTTCTACGCCACTCTGGGGATCATCCTCGGCGGCCGCCTCGGCTACGTACTTTTCTACCGCCCCGAATTCTATTTCTCCGACCCGGTCCAGATCCTTCGCCTGTGGGACGGCGGCATGTCGTTCCACGGCGGAGTCATCGGCACCACGCTCGGAATCCTGTGGCTGGCGCGCAAGCACAAGCTCGACTGGCTGCGGGTCCACGATTACGTGGCCTGCTGCGCACCGTTCGGAATCTTCCTTGTTCGGCTGGCCAATTTCGTGAACGGCGAACTTTGGGGAAGGCCCACGGATGTGCCTTGGGCGATCATCTTCCCCGCCGGCGGCGAGGTGCCGCGCCACCCGAGCCAGCTCTACGAAGCGGGCCTGGAGGGGATCCTCCTCTTCGTCATCCTGTGGTTCCTGTTCTGGAAGACCGATGCCCGCTACCAGCCGGGCAAGCTCGTCGGCGCCTTCCTTCTCGTCTACGGGCTCAGCCGGTTCCTCGTCGAGCTTGTCCGCCAGCCCGATTTGGGCCTGGAGAACCTGCCCTGGGGCCTCACCATGGGCCAGACCCTGACCGTTCCGATGGTGCTCGGCGGCGCCTGGCTCATCGCGACCGCGAAGGGACGCCGGCAGAGGGTGGAGCCGGTCGCGGGGCCGGAGAGCGTGGCTTAGGCATGCCCTCACCCTCCCACCGCTTCGCGGCGGGCCCCTCCCTCTCCCCTGCAGGGAGAGGGGGAAGGGGATTGCCGCCGTTAACCCCTCGCCCTCCAGGGGAGAGGGAGGGGCCGGCCTGCCGCAGGCAGGTGGGAGGGTGAGGGCACGATGTCCCTCGCCGACCGCCTCCGCCGCCTGATCGCCGCCCAAGGCCCGATCCCGGTTTCCGATTACATGGCGATGGCCAACGCCCATTATTACGCCACCCGCGATCCGCTCGGCGCCTCGGGCGACTTCACCACCGCGCCCGAGATCAGCCAGATGTTCGGCGAGCTGGTCGGCCTCGCGCTGGCCGATCTGTGGCACCGGGCCGGCCGTCCGCGGGGCGTCCGCTACGTCGAGCTCGGCCCCGGCCGCGGCACTCTCGCCGCCGACGCCTTGAGGGCGATGCGGGCGGCGGGGCTGGAGCCCGCGGTTCATTTCATCGAGACCAGCCACGTATTGCGCGCCGCCCAGGCCGCCCGGGTGCCGGGCGCTCAGTGGCACGACGATCTCTCCGCCTTGCCCGACGAAGGGCCGGTTCTCGCCGTCGCCAACGAATTCTTCGACGCGCTTCCGGTCCGCCAGCTCATCGCCACCGAGAGCGGCTGGCGCGAGCGCTTCGTCACAGTGGAGGACGGCCGCTTCGTTCCCGCCGCCGGTCCGCCGGTGCCGGCGGCGGCGATCCCCGCGGAAGTCCGCGGCGCGCCGCCGGGGACGGTGATCGAGACGTCTCCGGCCTCGCTGGCTTGTGCGCGGCTGCTCGCGCGACGCATAATTATGCACGGAGGGGCGGCGCTGATCGTCGACTACGGCCACGATCGCCTCTCGGCGGGGGAGACCCTTCAGGCCGTGAGGCTGCATGAATATGCGGATCCGTGGATAGAGCCGGGCGAGTCGGACCTTACCGCCCATGTCGATTTCGAGTCGCTGGCAAGGGCCGCGGCCGAGGCCGGAGCGTCGGTCCACGGGCCGGTGGCGCAGGGGGATTGGCTCTCGAGGCTCGGAATCGAGGCAAGGCGCGAAGCGCTGGCGAGGAATGCGCCGGAACGCCGAGAATCGTTAGGAATCGCCACGAATCGCCTCATTTCGCCACAACAGATGGGCGGCCTGTTCCGGGTCCTCGGACTCACCGCGCCGGGCTGGCCGAATCCGGAGGGTTTCTCATGATCCGCTATCGGGACGCCGCGCCGGACGATGCCGCGGCGCTTGCCGACCTTCATCGCCGAACTTTCGTCGAGACCTTCGCCCACCTCTATCGGCCGGAGGACCTCAGCGCCTTCCTAGGCCAGCTCAGCGAGGAAGGGTTCCGGGCCGAGCTGCTCGACGGCGAGCACCAGGTCCGCTTCGCCGAAGCGGACGGCGCGCCGGTCGCCTTCGTCAAGCTCGGGCCGATCACGCTGCCCGTCCGGCCGGCGCGCCCGGCGCTGGAGTTCCGGCAGCTCTACGTGCTCAAGGCCTGGCAGGGCGCCGGAGTCGCCCAAGCCCTGTCGGAATGGGCGATCGGCGAGGCGAGGCGGCGCGGCGCCGAGGCGCTCTATCTCTCCGTCTTCACCGAAAATCACCGCGCCAAGGCCTTCTACCGCCGCTACGGCTTCACTTATGTCGGCCCCTACAAGTTCATGGTCGGCGAGCAGGCGGACGAAGACGAGATATGGAAGCTGATATTGTAGAAACCCTGCGAAGCCGAACGCTGGACGGAGTCGCGCACGGGTTCCTGGGACGCCGCGGCGGCGTTTCGGAAGGCGTCTGCGCCGGCCTCAACGTCGGCCTCGGCTCCAGCGACGATCCGGAGAGGATCCGGACGAACCGGCGGCTCGCGGTCGAGGCGGTCAAGCCCGGCGCCGAGCTCGTCACGCTGCATCAGGTCCATTCCCGGGACTCGCTCCACGTCACCGCGCCCTTTCCGGACGAGGGGCGGCCCAAGGCGGACGCGATGGTCACCGACCGTCCCGGACTCGTCCTCGGCATCCTCACCGCCGATTGCGCGCCGGTGCTGCTCGCCGACCGCGAGGCCGGCGTGGTGGGCGCGGCCCATGCCGGCTGGAAGGGGGCGCTCGGCGGCGTGGTCGAGGCGACGGTCGCTCTGATGGAGGCGCTCGGGGCGGAGCGGGGCCGGATCGCCGCCGCCGTCGGCCCGTGCATCGCCCGCCGTTCCTACGAGGTCGACGAGAGCTTCCTTCGCCGCTTCGCCGAGGCGGATCCGGAGAACGAGCGCTTCTTCGCCCTCGGCCGAGAAGGCCATCATCAATTCGATCTCGAGGGCTTCGTCCTCTCCCGGCTCGCCGCCGCCGGGCTGGCCAGGATCGAGGCCCTCGGCGAAGACACCTATTCCCAGCCGGAGCGCTTCTTCAGCTACCGAAGGGCGACGCATCGGGGGGAAGCGGATTACGGAAGGCAGATCTCGCTGATCGCGGTTTAAAACCCTCTCCCGCTCTCGCGGGAGAGAGGGGCCCAAGCCGAAGGCTTGGGAGGTGAGGGTCTTGCTGAGTCCGCGGAAAAGACCCTCACCTCCCACCGCTTCGCGGCGGGCCCCTCCTCTCCCGTAGGGACGGGAGAGGGGTTTTCTGGCATCCCCTCCCATGCCATCACCTCCAAAACCGCAGGGGGACCAACATCGATGCCCGCACGCCTGGGCCTGTGGGGCGGGCTCGCCGCCTTTGTCGCGATGCTGCTTCTGCCGACTCCGGGCGGAATGTCGCCGGCCGCGTGGCGGACGACCGCCATCATCGTCCTCATGGCCTGCTGGTGGATGACGGAGGCGCTTCCGCTCACCGCCACCGCGCTCATCCCGTTCCTCGCCTTTCCGCTGCTCGGGATCATGACCGCGACGCAATCGGCCGCGGCTTATTATTCGCCGATCCTGTTCCTGGTCCTGGGCGGAGCGATCGTCGCGCTCGCCATCGAGCGGACCGGCCTCCACCGCCGGCTCGCCCTCGCCATCGTCGGGCGCGGCGGCGGCGGTCCGGCGCAGATGCTGTTCGCCTTCATGGCCGCGACCGCCCTGCTCAGCATGATCGTCTCGAATACGGCCACCACGCTGATCATGATCCCGATCGGAGTCGCCGTGCTTCGGGCGGCGAAGATCGAGCCCGGGCATACCCAGGGTTTCGCGGGCGCGCTGGCGATGGGAATCGCCTTTTCGGCGACGATCGGCGGCTTCGGCACCCTCGTCGGTTCGCCCACCAACGCCATCGCCGCGGGCATCGTCGAGAAGGCGACCGGCTTCCGGATCGATTTCCTGACCTGGGCGACCTACGGCATTCCCCTCGTCCTCGTCACGGTGCCGCTCTGCTGGGCGATCCTGATGAAGGTGCAGCGGGTCTCGGCCGGCGATTTCGATCCGGCCGCGGCCCGCGCCGGGATCGGCGAGGTCGGCCCCTGGTCGATCGCCGAGAAGCGGCTGGTGCCGCTCGTCGCCGTGACGGTCGCGGCCTGGATCGCGATCCCGTTCGTCACGGCCTACTTGCCCAAGGATTCACTGACCGACGGCACCATCGCGGTGATCGCCGCTCTGCTCCTGTTCGTCATCCCGGACGGCACCGGCCGGGCCATCCTCAACTGGGAGGAGGCGAACCGCGCGCCCTGGGGCGTGATCATGATGTTCGGCGGCGGCCTCGCGCTCGCCGCCGGGATCGGCGCTTCCGGGCTTGCGGAGTGGATGGGGACGGCGCTCCAGCCGCTTCGCTCCGTCCATCCGCTGGTCATCGCCGCGGTGCTGGTGGGAATCGTCGTCGTGGTCACCGAATTCGCCTCCAACGTCGCCACCGCGAGCGGCGCCATCCCGGTCGTCGCGGGGATCATCGCCGCCACCGGGATCGATCCGATCCTGCTCGCCCTTCCCGCCGCCTTCGCCTCCAGCTGGGGCTTCATGCTGCCGTCCGGCACCGGCCCCAACGCCATCGCCTGGGCGACCGGGCACATCGCCCTGCCGCGCATGCTCAAGGCCGGGTTCCTGCTCGACCTCGCCGGAGTGCCGATCATGGTCGGGATCGTCTGGGGGATCGGGGCGGTGCTGGGATGAAGCTTTCCTCTCCCGTCTTTACGGGAGAGGAGGGGCCGGCCGCGGAGCGGTGGGAGGTGAGGGTCTTTTCCGCGGACTCGGCAAGACCCTCACCCCCCAAGCCTTCGGCTTGGGTCCCCCCTCTCCCGCGAAAGCGGGAGAGGCCTTCAGGTCGGTCGAATCGGGGCTAGCGGCGCGGGCGTTTGTTGGGTTAGGGAGCCGGCGGGCAACCGACCTCACCCCCCGGGGCCGCGCTTTTTCGCGCGGCCGGTGAGCCTGGCCAAGGGCAGGCTCGGTCTCCACGACAGGAGGCATGTTCATGCAGGACGAAAACGACATCTCCGGCGCCACCCCGCGGCGTCGTCCCAAGCCTGGAGTGCTCGAGATCGGCGGCCGCCGACTCCAGCCGGCGACATTGATGATGGGCCACGGCTTCGACCCCGCACTGTCGGAAGGCTCGCTCAAGCCGCCCATCTTCCTCACCTCCACCTTCGTCTTCGAGAATGCGGCGGCCGGAAAGCGCCACTTCGAAGGCGTCACCGGAAAGCGCCCGGGCGGCGCCGAGGGGCTGGTCTATTCCCGCTTCAACGGGCCGAATCAGGAGATACTCGAGGACCGGCTCGGGATCTGGGAGGATGCGGAGGACGCGCTCACCTTCTCCTCGGGCATGTCGGCGATCGCGACATTGCTCCTGACCTTCGTCCAGCCGGGCGACGTCATCGTCCACTCGGGTCCGCTCTACGCCGCCACCGAGACCCTGATCGCCCGGATCCTCGGCCGGTTCGGAGTGAGCTGGCTGGACTTTCCGGCGGGCGCCGAGCGGTCCGAGATCGAGGCCGTCCTGGCCGAGGCGCACAGGAAGGGGCGGGTGCCGCTCATCTATCTCGAAAGCCCGGCCAATCCGACCAACGCCCTCGTCGACGTCGAGGCGGTCGCGGCCGCCCGCGATTCGGTGTTCACCGCCGATCACCGGCCGCCCATCGCCATCGACAACACCTTCCTGGGGCCGCTCTGGTCCAAGCCTCTCGACCATGGCGCGGATCTGTCCATCTATTCGCTCACCAAATATGCCGGCGGCCATTCGGACCTCGTGGCCGGCGGCGTGGTCGGAGCCAAGGCGCTGATCAACCCTATAAGGATGATGCGCAACACGATCGGAACGATCACCGATCCCAACACCGCCTGGATGCTCCTTCGAAGCCTCGAGACGCTCGAGCTCCGGATGGAGAAAGCCGGCCGCAACGCCGAGAAGGTGTGCGAATTCCTGAGGCATCACGGCAAGGTGGAGAGCGTCGGCTATCTCGGCTTCCTGGAGGACGGCGGCGACGCCCGCCAGGCGGACATCTACCGCCGCCACTGCACCGGCGCCGGCTCGACCTTCTCGCTCTACCTGAAGGGCGGCGAGCGCGAGGCCTTCGCCTTCCTCGATTCCCTCAAGATCGCCCATCTCGCGGTCAGCCTCGGCGGAACCGAGACTTTGGCCAGCGCCCCGGCGGCGATGACACATCTGTCGGTGCCGGACGAGCGCAAGCAGGCGCTGGGGATCACCGACAACCTGGTGCGGATCTCGATCGGAGTGGAGGATGCGGACGATCTGATCGCCGACTTCGACCAGGCGCTGAGCGCGGTCTAGGGGTAGCGTCATCCCGGCGAAAGCCGGGACCTCGGGCCGGAAGGTCACGGTGGGTCTCCCCGAGGCCCCGGCTTTCGCCGGGGTGACGGGTCCGGATCGTCATCCCGGCGGAGGCTGGGATCTCGGGGCGAAGGGCGCGGCGGGTCTCCCCGAGGCCCCGGCTTTCGCCAGGGGTCACGGTCAGCGTTGCGACCAGTCCACCACTTCCCAGCCTTCGGTCCTGGCCAGCCTCACCAGCCTCGAGTGGGCGTTGGCGGCGACGGGTTCGTCGGCCCAGCGGTGGACGTGATGGTCGGACACATGGTCGGAATAGAAGCGGATGTGGACGGCCTCGCGCTCCAGACCCTCGCGCTGGAGCCAGGCGAGGATCATGTCCTTCTTGGCCGGGCCGTAGCAATTGGCGCCGTCGATCCGGGCGACGATCCGCCCCTTGGCGTCGAGGCCGGTTTCGGTGGCGATGACGTCGTCGAAGCCGAGCCGGCGGGCGATGGCGGCGGCGTAGAGGCGGTAGGAAGCGGTCGCCATGACCAGCCGCCGCCCGGCGGCGCGGTCCTCGGCGATGGCGCGCCGGGCGCCGGGCATGATGTTGGCCGCGATCTGCCTGTCGGCGAAGCTCTCGATCACCGGCTCCAGCCGCTCCGGAGCGATGGCGCGGCCGATGAGCAGGACGTAGTTCATCTCCTTGAGCCGGCCGCGGTCGATCAGCTTGAGGACGTAAAGGGCCATCGCCAGAAGCACGACCGGAAGCAGCGCCAGCCGCCACGGCGCCAGCCTCGTCGCCGCGTGAATGAGGAACGGCGTGTAGGTCGCGCGCCGGGTGATCGTCCGGTCCATGTCGTAGATGGCGAGCCGTGCCTTCATGCCCAAGGGCCCAAGCATCCGGACATGGCCTTTGTCCATAGTTGCCCACAATTGGGAATTGAAGCATGACGCGCGGATGAGCAGCGTCGCCCGCTTTACCGACAGCATCGAGGAAGGCCGCCGAGTGCTCCGCTTCCAGGGGGACCTGACGCTTTCGCGGCTCGGGGTCCTGCCCAACCGGCTCGACCGGCTGAAGGGACGCGATTTCCTGATCGACCTTTCCGGCGTCGGGCGGATGGACACGATCGGCGCCTGGATCGTCCATCGCACCGCCCGCGACCGCGGCGGCCAGATCGTCGGCGCCGACGAAGGCGCGGCGGACCTTCTTCGCCAGGTCGAGAAGGCGGACCAGCCGGTCAAGGTCCGCCCCGATCCGCCGGCGCCCTTCGAGCGGGTGCTGAACCAGCTCGGCGACGCGACGGTCGAGGCCGGCCGCACGTTCGTCGGGCTGCTCGGCTTCTTCGGCGCGATGCTGCTTTCGATCGGCTATGTGATTCGCCAGCCGCGGCGGTTCCGGGTCAACGCCGTCGTCCAGCGCTTCGAGGTCGTTGGCGTCCACGCCTTCGGGATCATCGGCCTGATGAGCTTCCTCGTCGGCATCGTCATCGCCCAGCAGGGCGCGGTCCAGCTCAGGCAGTTCGGCGCCGAGGTCTTCACCGTCAACCTGATCGGCCGAAGCTCGATCAAGGAACTGGGGGTGCTGATGACGGCGATCATGGTCGCCGGCCGCTCCGGCTCCTCCTTCGCGGCCCAGCTCGGTTCGATGAAGCTGGCCGAGGAAGTGGATGCGATGCGCACCATCGGAGTATCCCCGATGGAGGCGCTGGTCCTCCCGCGGGTCTTCGCGACGGTGCTGATGATGCCCCTTCTCGGCTTCTACGCCGCGATCGTGGCGATCATCGGCGGCGCCGTCTTCTGCTGGGTCTCGCTCGAC
Organism: Allosphingosinicella sp.; assembly: GCA_036387555.1. Classification (GTDB taxonomy): domain Bacteria; phylum Pseudomonadota; class Alphaproteobacteria; order Sphingomonadales; family Sphingomonadaceae; genus Allosphingosinicella. Next base: position 17,464 of record DASVTN010000099.1, read on the forward strand.
ATCCCGCCCGTCACCTTCGTCCAGCGGCTTCGGGAGGTCGTGCCGGCGACCGATTTGTGGCAGCTTCTGATCAAGGCGCCCGTCTTCGGCCTCATCATCTCGCTGGCCGGCTGCTTCCAGGGCATGCAGGTCAAGTCGGACGCCGAAGAGGTCGGCTTCCGGACCACCACCGCGGTCGTCCAGGCGATCTTCCTCGTCATCGTGCTCGACGCCTTCTTCGCCGTCTTCTTCACCGAGATCGGGTGGCTGTGAGCGGCGGGGAGGACATCGTCATCGAGGTCCGGGGCCTCAGGAACAGCTTCGGCGAGGCCGTCATCCACGACGGGCTCGATCTCAGCGTCCGGCGCGGCGAGATCATCGGCGTGGTCGGGGGCTCCGGCACCGGCAAGTCGGTGATGATGCGCTCCATCATCGGCCTCCAGCGCCCCGACGCTGGCGAGGTGCGGGTGTTCGGAGAGCCGATGCTCGACCGCGACGAGTCCCAGTTGCAGGGCGTTCGCAAGCGCTGGGGGATCCTGTTCCAGGGCGCCGCCCTGTTCTCGACCCTGACCGTGGCCGAGAACGTCCAGGTGCCGCTTCGCGAATTCTATCCGCGCTTGTCTGAAAGGCTGCTCGACGAGATCGCCGCCTACAAGATCGTGATGGTCGGCTTGTCGCCGGACGCCGGCCCCAAATATCCTGCCGAGCTGTCGGGCGGAATGAAGAAGCGCGCCGGCATCGCCCGGGCCCTCGCCCTCGATCCCGACCTGCTCTTCCTCGACGAGCCCACCGCGGGGCTCGATCCGATCGGCGCGGCCGCGTTCGACCAGCTCATCGTCGACCTTCGCGAGCGGCTCGGGCTCACCGTCTTTTTGATCACTCACGATCTCGACACGCTCTATACCATCTGCGACCGTGTCGCGGTGCTGGCGGACAGGAAGGTGATCGCGGTGGGCACGATTCCGGAATTGTTGGCTTTGGACCACGAATGGATACAGGAGTATTTCAGAGGTCCGCGCGGCCGCGCCGCCGAAGAGGCGATGGAAGCCGAGGAAGCGCGGACGTCCGAAACGAACGGGGGCAGTGAGAGATAATGGAAACCCGCTCGAACCATATCCTGGTAGGCGCAGTCGTCCTTGGAATGCTGGTCGCCCTGGTGCTGTTCGTCGTCTGGCTGAGCCAGGCGGGCGGCGACCAGGACAAGAAATACGACATCCTGTTCAGCCAGGCGGTCGAAGGCCTGGCCAAGAGCAGCGTCGTCACCTTCTCGGGCGTTCCCGTCGGCCAGGTCGAATCGATCAACCTGATGCCGGATACGCCCCAGTTCGTCCGGATCCGGATCTCGGTCGGCAACGAGACCCCCGTCATCGTCGGCACCACCGCCACGATGAAGGCGACCTTCACCGGAATCGCCTCGATCCAGCTCGACCCGCCCGAGCGCGACCCGCGCCGCCGCGCGGGAACAGGCCGTCCGATCGAATGCCCGGAGGTCAATCCGGAAACCCAATGCCCGTTCGGAGTGCCGCTCATCCCGACCAAGCCCGGCGCCCTCGGCCAGCTTCTGAGCAGCGCGCCTGAGCTGCTCGAGCGGGTGTCGACCCTGACGGCGCGGCTCACCGAGCTGCTCGGCGACCGCAACCAGAACTCGATCGCGGCCATCCTCGAGAACGTCCAGACGATCAGCCGCAACCTCGCCGAGCGTTCGGACGAGATCGCCGCGACGCTCGCCGAGGCCCGGGTCGCGATCCGCCAGACCGGAGTCGCCGCCCAGGAGATGGGCGAGCTGGCCGACACCGCCGACCGCACCCTGGCCCGCGACGTCCGGCCGATGCTCGGCGATCTTCGGCAGACCATCCGGGCGGCCGAGACCAGCATGGGCACTCTCGACGCGACTCTGAGCGACGCCCGGCCCGGCCTCCAGGCCTTTTCCAAGCAGACCATTCCCGAGGTCGGCCAGCTCGTCCGCGACCTGAGGGAGATGTCCGATTCCCTGAACGCCGTCGCCCAGCGGCTCAACACGCAGGGCGCCGGCGGGATCATCGGCGGCTCCAAGCTGCCCGATTACAAGCCGAGGAAAAAATGAGAAAAACGCGCTCCTTCCTCGTGATCGCGGCGGCGCTCGCCGTCTCCGGCTGCCTCAGCTTCGGGGCCAAGGTGCCGCCGACCCTGATGCGGCTGACCGCCGACGCGCAGATCACAGCGTCTGGCCGGACCGCTCCCGCCGGCGAGGCGATCACCGTCGTCCCGCCCACGGCTCCGGCGGAGCTCAACACGCCGCGGGTGCCGGTGCGCACCGGAGCGACCCAGGTCGCCTACGTCCGGGACGCGCAATGGGTGGAGGTGCCGACCATCCTGTTCGCGCGCCTCGTTTCCGAGACGATCGCGGCGAAGACGGGCCGGGTCGTCCTCGATCCCAAGCAATTCACCTTCGATCCGGGCCAGCGGCTGACGGGGACCCTCCAGACCTTCGGACTGGACGCCGACCGGATGGAGGCGGTGCTGGTCTACGACGCCGCCGTCTCGCGCGGCAAGGATTCGGTCGAGACGAGGCGGTTCGAGGCGCGGGTGCCGGTCGCCGCCCTCGACGCGGCGAGCGCTCCGGCGGCTCTGAACCAGGCGGCGAACCAGGTCGCGGCGGAAGTCGCGGCGTGGGTGGGGTGAACTGAAGCAAAGGGTGGAACCGCCGGGCTGACGGTCAGATCGCCTTGCGCTTGAGCCGGGCGCGAAGGTCCTCCATTCCGATGTCCTCGACGACGGAAGCCTTGTCCTCGGCGCGCAGGATGGCGGAGACATGGCCGAGGATCTGGCCGACCAGATCGAGGCTCTGAAGCGACTTGCCGTGGCGCTGGACGAGGAGGAGGTCGGCGATCAGCTCGTCGCCCAGCCCTTCGAGAAGGCGCTGGACGAAGCCGAGCTCCTCCGCCAGCCGGGCGTCGAGATCCGTGGACATGGGAGCGGGGGCGGGCGGCGCGTCGGGCGCGCGCAGGCCTTTGCCGGAGACGGGGTTGGCGCGGGCGTCCGCCTGGATGGCGTCGACCCGCCTCTGGTCGCGAAGACCGGTGCAGTCGATCGGCCTCGGCTTGCCGCCGGTCCATTCGTTGACCGGCGTGGGGCCGGCGAACCTCACCCCGCGGCGGCCTCCCGCCGCCCAGGCGACGGTCGCGGCGACCTGCAGGTCGCCCCGCTTCAGGACCATAAGCATCCCGGCTTCCGGGAGGCCCGCGCCCTCGATCAGAGCGCCGCTTTCGGAGAGGTTGCGGATTCGGACGGCGAGGCTCCGGCCGCCGACTTCCGCGGTCGCGGCGAGGAGCAGGTTGGTCCGGGGCGCCGCCCGATCCTCCGCGCTGCCTTCCGGCTGTGTCTCGCCCATATCGCCCACGTCGGTGCGGCCTCCGCTCCCGCGTCCCCATCGCGGTACGTCTCGACCTTATCCTGCAATGGTTAATTCCGGCTTAGGGACGTGGGCGAGGAGGAGGCCCCGGCTTTCGCCGGGGTGACGCCTAGGCCAGCGACTTGCTCGCCTGCTCGAAGACGTCCTTGCTGAGGCCGGGGGTGGAGACGATCCGCTCCAGCTGCGCCTTCATCAGATCCTGCCGCACCGGATCGAACCGGCGCCAGCGGCCGAGCGGCGGGACCAGCCGGGCCGCCGTCTGCGGGTTCAGCCGGTCGACCGCCAGGATCATGTCCGCGAGGAAGCGATAGCCGCGGCCCGAGGGGTCGTGGAAGGCGCCCTGGTTGGCGGCGAACGCGCCGACCAGGGAGCGCATCCGGTTCGGGTTGGAAAGCGTGAAATCCGAATGGCCGGCGAGCGCCTCGACCCGCTCCAGCGTGTCGTCCCGGCCGGAGAGCGCCTGCACGGTGAACCATTTGTCGAGCACCAGCGGGTCGGCGCGGTAGCGCTCGTAGAAGGCGGCCAGCGCTCCGTGCCGCTCCGGGGCGTCCGAGCCGGCGAGCGCGGCAAGGGCTCCCTGGCGATCCGTCATATTGTCCGCCTCGTCATGCTGCCGCTTCGCCAGAGCGGCCGCGCCTTCCGCCTCGCCCGCCATCAGATAGTTGAGCGCCACCGTCTTGAGGCGCCGGGCGCCCTTTGCCGCGGGCGAATATTCGTAGCGGTTGGCGGCGGTCGAGGCGTAGGCCGCCCGCCATTGCGGCTCCAGCGCCCTACCGACGTCGGAGCGAAGCGAGTCGCGGGCGGAGCGGATGGCGGCGGGATCGACCACCGCCATCTGGTCGCCGATGAAGGATTCGCTCGGCGGCAGCACGGCTTCGGCGGTGAAGGCCGGGTCGAGCGCTTCGTCGGCGAGGGTCTGCCGAACCGCATCGATAACCGCCCGATGGTCGCCCCGGCCGGTGCGGATCGCGGCGAGCAAAGTGTCGAGCATCAGCTGCTGCATCGCCTCGTATCGGGCGAAGGGATCGTCGTCATGCGCGGAAAGGAAGGCGAGATCGGCCGCCGACCGCTGCGTCTCCACGATGACCGGCGCCGAGAATCCGCGGTTGATCGACAGGATGAGGGGCTCGTCGCCGACCGCGAACAGCGCTTCGTCCTGCGCCTTGTCGAGCAGCACCAGCCGCTCGGCCGCCTTGCCGCCGCCGTCCCGCCCGAAAAGGGCGATTCGAAGCGGGATCGGCATCGGCTTCTTGACCGGCTGGCCCGGCGTCGCCGGCACCTCCTGCTCGAGCCGAAGGCGGGCGGCGCCCTTCTCCTGGATCAGCTCGGCCCGGACTCGCGGAGTGCCCGCCTGCTCGTACCACAAGCGGAAATTCGTCAGGTCCTCGCCGCTCGCTTCCTCCATCGCCAGGACGAAGTGCTCGCAGGTCGCGGCCGCGCCGTCGTTCCGCTCGAAATAGAGGTCGGACCCGGCCCGGAACCGTTCAGGCCCGAGCAGGGTGTGGAGCATCCGGATCAGCTCGGCGCCCTTGTTGTAGACGGTCGCCGTGTAGAAATTGGCGATCTCCATGTAGCTGTCCGGCCGCACCGGATGGGCGAGCGGGCCGCCGTCCTCCGGAAATTGCGCGGCGCGCAGAAGCCGAACGTCCTCGATCCGCTTGACCGCGGCGCTGCCCATATCGGCCGAGAACATCTGGTCGCGAAAGACGGTGAAGCCTTCCTTGAGCGAGAGCTGGAACCAGTCGCGGCAGGTAACCCGGTTGCCCGACCAATTATGAAAATATTCGTGCGCCACGACCCCGGCGACGCCGTCGAAATCCGCGTCGGTGGCGGTTTCCGGATCGGCCAGGATGTAGCGCGAGTTGAAGATGTTGAGGCCCTTGTTCTCCATCGCCCCGAAATTGAAATCGGCGACGGCGACGATGTTGAACACGGCCAGGTCATATTCGCGGCCATAGACCTCCTCGTCCCACTTCATCGACGCCTTGAGCGCCTCCATGGCGTGCTCCGTCTTCGGCAGGTCCGGCTCGCGGACCCAGATGCCGAGCTCGACCGTCCGGCCGGAGCGGGTGACGAAGCTGTCGCGGTTGGCGCTGAGCGCGCCGGCGACGAGCGCGAAGAGGTAGCAGGGCTTGGGGAAGGGATCGTCCCATTCGGCCCAGTGCCGGCCGCCGTCGAGCTCGCCGGCGCCGGCCGGGTCCCCGTTGGAGAGAAGCACCGGGTAAGCGGCCTTGTCGGCGATGATTCGCACCCGGTAGCGGGAGAGCACGTCGGGCCGATCGGGGAAGGGCGTGATCCGCCGGAACCCTTCGGCCTCGCACTGGGTGCACAATATGCCGCCGGATTCGTAGAGGCCCATCAGCTGGGTGTTGGCGCGCGGAGCGATCTCGACGAGGGTCTCCACCATCGCTTCGCCGCCGCCGAGGCGGACGGTGAGCACTTCCCCTTCGAGGCTGTAATCCGCCGCTTCTCCGTCGACTTTCACCTCGACCAGCTCCAGCCCCTGGGCGTCGAGCCGGAGCGGCCGCTCGTGGGCGCCGTTGCGGGTCACGCCGAGCCTCGATCTCACCCGGGTGCGCTCAGCGCCGAGGTCGAATTCCAGCTCGATCGCCGGCACCAGCCAGTCCGGCGGCCGATAGTCCTCCCGGCGGATGGCGGCGGGCGGGACGGCGGGGGCGTTCTGGGCGTCGAGCATGGCGCGGACTTAGGAGCGGGGACGGGGCGGTGCAATGTCTCCCCTCCCTGGAAGGGAGGGGGCAGGGGGTGGGTAGGCGAGCGAAGCGAGACTTTTGCGGAGGCGGAGCTTCCGCCCGCCTTCGGCGGACCCACCCCCGGCCCCTCCCTTTCAGGGAGGGGGGTCGGTTGCCGCCGGCCTCGATCTGAGCGCGATCACCAGGCCGGCCATCGCGATCAGGCCGCCTGCAACCGCGAGCGTCGACCAGCGATAGCCTTCGAACACAGTCGAGAACCCCATCGCGAGGATGGGCACGAGGACGCTCGAATAAGCGGCCTTGCCGGGGCCTACCGAGCGCATCACGGAGAAATAGAGCGGAAAGGCAAGCGCCGATGCGAACAGCCCCAGATAGACGAGGCCGATCCAGTAGCCTGGACGGGTCTCTATGACCGGAGCGCCGGCGACCGCCAAGGCGAAGAGGGCGTTCGCGGCCACTCCATAGACCATTCCCCAGGCAATGAGGCTCGCGAGCGGCCAGCGGGCGAGGCCCCGGCTCGACTGAAGAATGTTGGCCGCCGAGGCGGAGAGCACGCCGAGGACGGTGAGGCCGATGCCGAGCAGCACCTCTCCGGTGGAGGTGGGGCTGGCCCGGATCTCCTGGACGAAGAGCAAGGAGACCCCGGCGCAGGCGATCGCCGAGCCGGCGACGAAGCTCCAGCTCGCCTTCTGCTTGAGGACCAGCCAGGCGAGGATGGAGTTCGGCACCATCAGAAGCGCGAAGACCATCGCCACCAGCCCGCTCGTGACATGATGCTCCGCGGCATAGACGAAATTGAAGTTCAGGCAGAACTGCGGAACCCCGAACAGGGCGGCGAGGACGTGTCCCCGGCGGCCGATCCGAAGGCTCGCGCCGCTCAGCGCCGCCCAGGCGAACATCGCCGCGGCGGCGACTACGAACCGGTAGGTGACCGACCAGGACGGCGGAACGGTGCCGAGCTGGTCCTTGATGACGATCCAGGTCGAGCTCCAGATCAGGGTGACGAGGAGGAAGGGCAGGAGGATCCGGGGCTGGAGCATGCTCGGCGCGGAGGCGGACGGCATGGGCGCGTAGGAGGAAGGAGGAAGGGGAGCGGCGCGCCCCGGTCCCGTCACCGCGGCGGAAGCCGGGGCCTCGTCGGGTGAAGGGATCGGCGTCTCTTCTCGCCTGGGTCCCGGCTTTCGCCGGGATGACGGTGGGTCGCTCACAGCGCCTTGATCGCCGCTGCCAGCGCGTCGACATGGGCCGGATCGGAATCCCAGGCCGTCACCAGCCGGGCCTCGCCGGGGCCCCAGTCGTAGAAGTCGAAGCCCTGCTCGCGCAGCTTGCGGGCCTCGTCGGGAGTCACCCTGACGAAGATCTCGTTGGCCTCGACCGGAAAGATCAGCCGGTCCGCCCCGGCCGCCCCGGCGAGCCGGGCGGCCGCCGCGTTGGCCGAGCGGGCATTGCGCAGCCACACGTCGCCCTCGATCATGGCGATGAGCTGCGCCGCCAGGTAGCGCCCCTTTGAGAGGAGGTGGCCCGCCCGCTTACGGCGGTAGAGGGTCGCCTGGCGGTGCCGGTCGCCGAAGAAGATCAGGGCTTCCGCCGACAGGCCGCCATTCTTGACGAAGCCGAAGCTCAGGGCATCGACCCCGGCCCGCCAGGTCAGATCCGCCGGCGAAGCGCCCGTGCTGGCGACGGCGTTGGCGAAGCGGGCGCCGTCGACATGGAACCCCAGGCCCCGCGCCCGCGCCAGCGCGCCCAGCGCCGCGGTCTGCGCCGGCGTGTAGACCAGCCCATATTCGGTCGCGTTGGTGATCGAGAGGACCGCGGGCTGGGCCTGGTGGACGTCGTTTCGCACCGTCTCCAGCAAGGCCGTCACGCCGTCCGGCGCAAGCTTGGCGCCCGCGCCTTCGCCGAGCAGCAGCTTGGCGCCGTGCGTGTAGAATTCGGGAGCGCCGCATTCGTCGTTCTGGATATGGGCGTCGCGATGGCAGACGATGCTTCCGTGGGGCGGACACAGCGCCGCCAGCGCAAGCCCGTTGGCCGCGGTGCCGGTCGTCACCCAAAGCGCCGTCACCCGGGTCTCGAACACATCCGAGAAGGAGTCGTCGAGACGCGCGCTCCAGGAGTCGCCGTCATAGGCGGTGTCGAGCCGGTTAGCGGCGGCGATCGCGGCCAGGGCCTCGGGACAGGCCGCGGCCGCATTGTCGGAGAAAAAGCGCATTGCGGCCCCTTAAGCGCGGGGCCGTTCCCGTCAACGCGAAAGCTCAGGTCCCGCTCTACGGACGGGGCGCGAAGTTGGGCGGGCCGGCAGCCTCCTCCTCGGGCATCCGCCAGCGGATCGTCTGCGACGTCGCGCGGCAGGCGCGGGGCCGGCCGCGATCGGCGGCCGGGCTGTAGCGGAAGCCGGGGAGCTTGGACTCCACCAGGGCGTCGAACACGAGGCTGGGGGCCGAGAGGATGATGCGGCTGCCCGAGACCCGGCCGTCCGCGCCGAGGTCCAGCTCCAGCACCGTCACTCCCTCGATATTGGGATCGAGCGCCTCCGGCGGATAATCCTCGTCCGTCATCCCGTGCTCCGCGGCTTCCGGGGGAGACGCCGCCGAGCCGCAGCTGTCCGCCGGGAGTCCCGCGGCAGCGAAGGCCCTGTCCGCGGCGGCCGTATCGCCAGCCTTGCGCGCGAGGGCGCCGCTCCGGCGAAGCAGCGCCCGGCGGACCGGATCGCCCTCGCTCCCCGGAGTCCGCGCGGCCAGCGCGTCGATGGTCCGGCGGCGGTCGGCGTCGGGCAGGTCCTTGTCTTCCTGGAGCCACTCGCGAAGGGCTGAATAGGCCTCGGCCGGAGGCAGCCTTGCGATCCGCCGCTCCTGCATGGCGCGGAAAGCCGCGGCCGACCGCGCGGTGGAGCGCGCCGCTGCCAGCCGCTCGATTTCGGCCAGCGCGTCCAGATCGGGCAGGAACGCCTCCGCTCCGCCCGCCTTGATCAAGCCTGCCGCGATCTTGCGCCGCAGCGCGGCGACCTGCGGTTCCGAGGGATCCGTCGCGGTGGACGGGCGCATGATCAGCTTCTCGAGCAGCGTGATTCGTAAAGGGACGATCGAGATGTGATCGTCGCCGTGCCGGGCCGCGAGGGCTTCGATCTCGTCGGATATCCGGTCGATGTCCTCCGGCTCGGCCCCGTCCGAGATGGTGAAATAGAGGCCGCGATCGGCATGATAGCGAATCCAGGGATCCGCCACCTGGGCCGGGACGTAATCGGCGCTCGGAACCGTCCGGCAGCGGATGGTGAAGACGAGGCCGCCCGGCGGGGTGCCGACTGCCGCGAGCAGGCGCCGTCCGGCGATCGCCTTGCGGAAAAGGGCGGCGGCGGTCGGGCGGCTGGCGGCGACCGGAGCCAGCCATTGCGTGGAGTCCGTGCGCGTATGGGCGGCGAACGTGGCATGATCGGCCGGCGTGACCCCGCCTTCCCCGCAGACCGGGACGGCATCGGCGACATCCGAATCGATCCTGTTGATCCCGGCGTTGGCGGCGGTGAGCATCGCCATCAGCGGCTGACGGCGGCCCGCGGCGGCGGCGAGACCGGCCCGGACCAGCGCCACCCGCATCGGCGCGCCTTGCGCCGCTTCCGCCTCCGCCGAGCCGGTCCAGGCCCGGGCCGCGGCAAGATCCGCCTCGGAGCGCCTTCCGAGCAGCGAAAGCGCCTGGGCCGATACGAGCTCCGCCTCCCACCGCCGTCCCGCCGGGGCTCGGGCGACGAGCGCCGAGGCGCCGGCCAGCGCCGCCGCCGGGTCGTCGGCCAGCCGTACCCGGGCCATGCCGATCCGGGCGCCGAACTGTTGGGCGGGGTCGAGCGGGAGCGACAGGAGGCGCTCGAAAGTGGCGGCCGCGGCCGTCCATTCCCCAACGGCCTCTTCCGCCTCCCCGAGCGCGAAGCCGGCCTCGATCCGCTGGGCCGCGGGCAGATCGGGGGAGTCGCTCCGGCGCAGATAGGGCAAGGCGGCGGACGCAACGCCGCGCCGAAGGTAAAGCCGTCCGAACAGCCCGTTGAGCAGCGGGTCTGGCCTCACCTCCCGCTGATCGAGGCGGTGGCGGCTCGCCAGCGAGTCGGCGATCCGGGCCGCGCTTCGATAATCCCGATCGCGCATCGCGGCCTCGAACGCCGCCACCGACGGCACCGGCTCCGCCGCGGCCGCCGGAGAAGCGGCGACCAAAGCCGCCGCGAGCGTCCACGGGTATTTGCCTGATCTCATCGCCGCGCCCCTGGGGAAAAGGCGCAGCATCGCGCCGAACCCGGCCGGGCACCAGCGGAATATCGACGGCCCGGCCCTTCCGGGCGCAGAAAGCGCCGCCCGCGTTTACTACAATTTAGGCGCCTTGGGCCTATCCCTCCCAGCCGAAAGCCAATGAGGAAACGAGCGCATGGGCGTAGAGCATTTTGTTGACGGTCCCGTCGCGGGCAAGCGCCAGGCCAAGCGCGCTCGCGTGCTGCTTGCCGCGAAGCTTCAGACGGGGAACGGCGAGATCGAGGCGCGGCTTCGGGATCTCTCCCGCAAGGGCGCCCTCGTCGAGTGCCAGGACGTGCCGCCGGTCGGCACCGAGCTCGTCTTCAACCGCGGATCGACCAGCATCCCGGCGAGGGTCGCCTGGACCGGCCCCGGCCGGATCGGCCTGGAATTCGCTTATATGATCGACGAGCATGAAGTGCTCGTGCAGCTGAAGCGCACGTCGGGCGACCAGAACCAGCCGCGCTTCCGCCGTCCGCGCCTGTTCGGCGAGCAGATGAGCCACCAGGAAAAGCAGATCGCCCGCCTCTGGGGCGCGTCGGTCGGCATCGCCATCCCCGGGGAGTGAGGCCGCCAAGATGAGCTTCACCGCCCAGCTTTCGACTTCTCCGGACGATGACGGCCGCCGCGCCGCTCGGGCCGAGGTCGTGCTCGGCGCCGGCCTCAGGCAGCGCGGCGCCCATTCGGTGACCGTCCAGGTCCTCGATCTCTCCGTCACCGGCTTCCGGGCCGCGACCCATCTCGAGCTGATGAACGGCACGGACATCTGGCTCAAGCTTCCCGGCCTCGAATCCCTCCATTCGCGAGTGGTCTGGATGAGGGGCCATCTGCTCGGCTGCGAGTTCGTGCGGCCGCTCCATCCGGCCGTGCTCGACATGATCGTCCGAAACGCCCCCCGCTGAGGCTGGACGCGGCGGCTCCGCCGGATCATCCTGCCCCCGTCAAAAAGGGGAAAAGCCGATGTCCATCAAGATCGCCGCCGCGGCCGCACTGATCGCGGCCGCCGCCCCGGCGCCGAAGCCGGTCACCCTCGCCGAGACCGATACCGCGCTCGGCGGCCAGCCGCTGGTCGTGCCGTCCGGGCCGCTCAAGGTCGTCGCGACGAGGACCGAGCTGAAGGCCGGAGCGGCGATCGGCACGCACATGCATCTGTGGGCCCGCTACGTCTATGTCGAGCGCGGGGCGGTGGAGCTGACCCTCACCGGCTCCGGAGCGACCCGCACGTTCAGGGCCGGAGAGATGATCGTCGAGCCGATCGGCAAGTGGCATTCGGGCAGGATCGTCGCCGACGCGGTGCTGGTCGCGACCGAGCAGGTGCCTCCGGGCCGCTGCAACACGGTGAGGCCGCCGGCGGACGGAAGTAGCGGAGATTGCTGAAATCAGGGCAGACGAGAAAAATCGCGGAACAAATGCGTTAAATGCTGGAGAGACATTTATTCGGGCGGACCGAAATACTATCCCTGAATTTTTCTATTAATTAGTTGTTTGTTAGGATGTTAACGCCTAGGTTTACAGTGTTAGCTGCGGCCGAAATCATTATGGCTGGCAGGCTCTTTCTGCAATGGCGCCGCGGCGTTTTCCGCGCATATCATGCGTAGGCATCCGGGATGAAGCAGTCCCTGGCGCTCCGCCAGGAGACATTTTCATGGCCATCCGTACCGTCGGTCCGAACGGGACCTATGCTTCCATCGCCGCCGCAATGGCGGATTCCGGCCCGGGCGACACGATCCAGCTCGAGCCCGGCTATTCCAACGAGACGGCGACCGTCCTCTACAGCGGGATGATCATCACCGGCGAAGCGAGTTCGACGGGGATCGTGCTCAACCTCGCCGAGGGCGTCGCCACGGTCACCCTGGCGGGAACCGCGCCCATCAACGTCAACGACGCGCCCGACGGCAACGGAATCGTCGGCAATGACGGCGACAATCTGATCACCGTCACCGCCGGAGCCGATTCCGCGAGCGGTGGCGCCGGCGACGACCGGCTGTTCGTCGATTATCGGCTTGCGACCGGAGCGGTCACGGGAACCACGGCCAACGTCGCCGAGGCGGGCGGCGGCGGCAGGCTGGTGACGATCAACGGCGGCTTCGAGCATTTCACGATTTGGACCGGGGCAGGGGCCGACACGATCACCACGGGCGCCGGCGACGACGACATCCGCACGGGTGAAGGCGCCGGGACGGTCACGGCCGGGGACGGGTTCAACACGGTCATCGGCGGCAGCGGCGCGGACACGGTCACCGCCGGCGACGGCGGCAATTATGTCGACGGCGGCGACGGCGCCAACACCATCACCACCGGAGGCGGCGAGGACGAGATCCTGACCGGAACGGGCGCGGACACGATCGTGAGCGGCGGCGGCGCCGACCGGATCACCGTGACTGGAGGCGCCGACAGCGCCGACGCCGGCGCCGGCGACGACCTGCTCATCGTCGATTATTCGGCGGCGCTCACCGACGTGACCGGCGGAGTGACGACGGGCGACGTCGCGGCCGGCTATAGCGGCCACATCGCCGACCTCGCGGGAGCCACCCTCGATTTCGTCGGCGTTGAGCGGATGGACGTCACCACCGGATCGGGGAACGACACGATCACGACCGGCGGAGCCGACGACCGGCTTCGCGGCGGCGCCGGCAACGACCGCTTCTTCCTTCAGCTCGGCGGCGACGACGCCGCCTTGGGCGAGGACGGGAACGACATCTTCCTGTTCGGCGCGGCCATGACCTCCGCGGACTCCGTCACCGGCGGGGAAGGCACCGACACCATCGTCCTCCAGGGGGATTATTCCGCCGGCCTTACCCTCGACGACCATGTCCAGGGGATCGAGAATCTCTCCCTGCTCGCGGGCTCCAACACCAGCCTGGGCCAGCCCGGATCGAACCGCTTCGACTACGTGATCACCACCAGCGATTCGAATTTCGGGGCGGGAGTCCAGGCGCGGATCAACGGCTCGGCCCTGCTCGCGGGCGAGGACTTCACCTTCGACGGCTCGGCCGAGGCGGACGCGAAATTCGTCGTCTACGGCGGCCGGGGCAAGGACGACCTGACCGGCGGCGCGGGGAACGACATCTTCTTCTTCGCCCCGGACCGCTTCGCGGCCGGAGACTCGGTCGACGGCGGCGGCGGCTATGATGGCCTCTTCCTTCGCGGCAACTACACGATCGACTTCACCGAGGCGGCCTATGCGGGCGCTCTCGCCAACGTCGAGAACCTCACGGTTTCCGGCGCCGCCGACGAGCGCTACGCCCGCGGAGGCGGCACCGAATTCGACTACAGCATCACCTGGGACAATGATCTGCTTGCCGCCGGATCGACCTTCACGGTCAACGGCGGGACGCTCGGATCCGAGGAGAGCCTGTCGTTCAACGGGTCGGACGAGACGGACGGCAGCTTCCGGCTCTTCGGCGGCGCGGGCAACGACGTTCTCACCGGCGGCTCCGGCGCCGACGTGATATTCGGCGGCCTGAGGGGCGACACCCTGACCGGCGGGGCCGGCAACGACGTCTTCCGCTACAATAATGTGGCGGAATCGAACTCCACCGAACGCGACGGCATCCAGGACTTCAACGCCGGCGACCTGATCGACCTGTCGAGGATCGACGCCAACACTCTGGTCGCGGGCGACCAGGCGTTCAACTTCGTCGGCAACGCCGCCTTCAGCGGCACGGCCGGAGAGCTTCGCTTCGAGAACATC
>DASVTN010000100.1:0-5100 GCA_036387555.1 Allosphingosinicella sp.
TCGTGTTCTTGCGGCGGCCGTAATAGCCCTTCGCCTGCTCCAGGATCCGTTTGTGACGAGCCTTGGTCGTCACGCCCCTTTTGACGCGTGCCATGTCTCAAATACCTCCTAGTTCAGGCCGTAGGGCGCCCAGAGCTTCACTCGGGCCGTGTCGGCCTTGGCGAGAACTTCGGTGCCGCGGTTCTGGCGGATGTACTTGGCGTTATGGCTGATCAGGCGGTGGCGCTTGCCGGCGACCCCGTGCTTCAGCTTGCCGGTGGCGGTGAGCTTGAAGCGCTTCTTGACGCCGCTCTTGGTCTTCAGTTTGGGCATTTTCGTCTCCTTGTGCGCCCAGCGGCGCGACGTTTGAGAACGGCCACGGCAGCCCTATCGGCCGGGCCGTTCGTTTCTTCCAAAGCTGGAAAGAAGCGGCGCCTATAGGGCCTTGCGATCACCGAGGCAAGGGTGGGTCCGCCATCCCGGCGAAGGCCGGGATCCCGGAGGGTGAAGGGCGCCTGAGGTCTTCACCCCTGGGGCCCCAGCCTTCGCTAGGGCGAAGCGCTGCTCACAATCGACACATTGCGAGGCCGCGTTCGGCATCCTTCTGCAATGCACTGCCCCTACCCGGCGCTTCGCGGTCGACGTGCGGCCGTCAGCGAGGAGTTGAGCCGTGGCCAGCAGCCGATCCATCGTGGCCCCCGACGACAGGCTGCTCGGCGCCTGCTATGCTGTGGCGGCGAATTTCGGCTTCGACCCCGCCTGTCTGCGGCTCCTGTTCGCCTTCGCCATCTTGTGGAGCCCGGCGCTCGGCCTGATCGCCTACGCGGCGCTGACGGCGATCGTCAGCTTGTGGCGGTGGCGAGTGTCGGCTCCGTTTGCGGCCGGCGGGGCGGCCTTGGATCGCCGCTACCAGGGAATGGGCGCCCCGAGATAGTCGAGGAAAGCCCCGGACTCGCTTCGCGGGAGTCCGGCGATCACCCGGCGCATTCCGGCGACGCTCTCCTCCACCGGCAGCGGGGCGGCCGCGCCCCCCATGTCCGTCTGCACCCAGCCCGGGTGGATCAGAAGCAGGGTCACCGGCCGCTCGCGCCATCCCAGCGCCAGCGCCCGCCACGCCGCATTGAGCGCGGCCTTGGACGCCCGGTAGCCGATATAGCCGCCCGAACTGTCGTCTATGCTGCCCATCCGGCTGGACACGGCCGCCATCCGGCCGCCGGCGGCCTCGACGAGCGGAAGCAGGGCCTCGGCGAGCAGGGTCGGGGCGACGGCGTTAACCGCGTGCACCTCCTGCCAGGCCTCCGCATCCTCGCGGCCCCGGATCGATCTGGCCCGGCTGATCCCGGCATTGGCGACGAACAGGTCGAGCGGCTCGCCGCCCAAGCGGCCGGGAGAGGCCTCAAGCGCCGCGAAGTCGCGCATGTCCAGCGGCTCGACCCTGACGCCCAGCGCGGCGAGATCCGCTGCCTTGCCGGGATCGCGGACGGTGGCGATCACCTCCCAGCCCTCTGCGGCATATTGCCGCGCGAGCTCCAGGCCGATGCCCCGCCCGGCGCCGGTGACCAGGACCCGCGGCATCAGTCGAACAGGCTCGAGACGCTGGTTTCGTCGGCGATCCTCTTGATCGCCTCGGCAAGCAGCGGCGCGATCGGCAGTGCGCGGATCCGGGAGCTCGCCGTCGCCTCCTGGCTGAGCTGGATCGAATCGGTGATGACGAGCTCGGTGAGCTGCGAGTTCTCGACCCGGCTGACGGCGGCGCCGGAAAGGACTCCGTGGGTGCAGTAAGCGACGACGTCCTCCGCCCCCGCCTCGTGAAGGGCGGCCGCGGCATTGCACAAGGTCCCCGCCGAATCGACGATGTCGTCGACCAGGATGCAGAAGCGGCCCGAGACGTCGCCGATGATGTTCATCACCTCCGACTCGCCCGGCTTCTCCCGGCGCTTGTCGACGATCGCGAGGGGCGCGTTGGCGAGCCGCTTGGCGAGCGCCCTCGCGCGCACCACTCCGCCCACGTCGGGGGAGACGACGGTGATCGCCCGGCCGTTGAAGCGCTGTTTGATGTCTTCCGACATCACCGGGGCGCCGTAGAGATTGTCGGTCGGGATATCGAAGAAGCCCTGGATCTGGCCGGCGTGGAGATCGACCGAGAGGACCCGGTTGGCGCCGGCGACGGTGATCAGGTTGGCCACCAGCTTGGCCGAGATGGGCGTCCTCGGCCCCGGCTTCCGGTCCTGCCGCGCATAGCCGAAATAGGGCAGGACGGCGGTGATCCGCTTCGCCGACGCGCGCCTGAGAGCGTCGATGCAGATCAGCAGCTCCATCAGATTGTCGTTCGCCGGATAGGAGGTGGACTGGACCACGAACACGTCCTCGCCGCGGACGTTCTCGTGGATCTCGACGAACACCTCTTCGTCCGCGAAGCGGCGGACGCTCGCCTCGGTGACCGGCAGCTCGAGATAGGCGGCGATGCTCTTCACCAGCGGCAGGTTCGAATTGCCGGCCATCAGCTTCATGGGAAGAGTCTCCGGGAAGGGGGCGTGCGGGCTTCATAGGCGCAAGGCGACTGAAGGCAAGCGCCTCGTCCTCCCTGTCCGCGAAGCGGATGGGGAGGGGGACCATGCGAAGCATGGTGGAGGGGCAGCCGAGCGGGAAAGCCCCTCCACCGCACTTCGTGCGGTCCCCCTCCCCATCGCCGTCGGCGATGGGGAGGACCAGGCACGTTGCTCCCCTTACTTCCACCCCCTACAGGCCCCGGATGAACGTCGTCACCCGCTTCGCCCCCGCGCCGACGGGGCGGCTCCATGTCGGCAACATCCGCACCGCGATCCACAACTGGCTGTGGGCGAGGAAGAATGGCGGCCGCTTCATCCTTCGCTTCGACGACACCGACAAGGAGCGGTCGAGCGAGGCCCATGTGGAGGGGATCCGCGAGGATCTCGCCTGGCTCGGCCTCGCCTGGGACGAGGAGCACCGCCAGTCGCTTCGCTTCGGCCGCTACGAGGCGGCGTTCGAGCGGCTTCGCGAATCGGGCCGGGTCTATCCGGCCTATGAGACGGCGCAGGAGCTCGATCTCAAGCGCAAGGTGCAGCTCTCCCGCGGCAAGCCCCCCGTCTACGACCGCTCGGCGCTGCAACTCTCCGATGCCGGGCGCGCCAGCCTCGAGGCGGAGGGGCGGACGCCGCACTGGCGCTTCCGCCTCGATCACGAGGCCCGCATCGAATGGAACGACCTGATCCGGGGACCCCAGCATTTCGACCCCGCCCTGCTCTCGGACCCGGTGGTCAGGCGGGAGGACGGGAGCTGGCTCTACATGCTGCCGAGCAGCGTCGACGACATCGACATGGGCGTCACCCATGTGCTTCGCGGCGAGGATCATGTCGCCAACACCGCGCTTCAGGTCCAGATCTTCGAGGCGCTCGGCGCCCGCCCCCCCGCCTTCGCCCACGAGGCGCTGCTGGTCGGATCCGAAGGCAAGCTTTCGAAGCGGCTGGGGTCGCTCGGGGTAGACGCGCTTCGGGAGCAGGGCATCGAGCCGATGGCCCTGATCGCCAAGCTCGCCCGGCTCGGCACCAGCCTGCCGGTCGAGCCGGCGGCGGATCCCGCCCCGCTTGCCGCGACCTTCGACTTCGCCACCTTCGGCCGCGCTCCGGCACGGTTCGACCTCGACGAGCTCGCCCAGCTCAACGCGCGAATCGTCCACCAGCTGCCGTTCGAGGCGGTGGCCGGGCGCCTGCCGGAGGGAATGGGAGCGGACGACTGGACGGCGCTCCGGCCGAACCTCGGGAGGGTCGCCGAAGCGGCCGACTGGTGGGATATCCTCCACGGCCATGTCGAGGCCGAAGCGGCCGCCGAGGACCGGCCGCTGATCGAGGCCGCGGCACAGCTGCTGGCCGGGATCGACTGGAGCCAGGCGCCCTGGCCGCAGCTCGTCTCGGCCCTCAAGGAGCGGACGGGGAAGACCGGCAAGGCCCTGTTCCGGCCGCTTCGCCTGGCTCTGACCGGCCGCGAGAGCGGGCCCGAGATGGCGGCCCTGCTGCCGCTGATCGGGCGGGACGAGGCGATAAGCAGGCTTCGCGCGGCGCTCTGAGCCGCCGGCGGCGCGCGCCCATCCCGTCATCCCGGCGAGCCCGTCGCGTCATCCCGGCGAAAGCCGGGACCCCAGGACGAGAAGTCCCCGCACCGGCAGCCCTATCTCCGCTCCGCGATCTCCTTGAGCTCGAACCCGACGATCTTCCCGTCGTAGCGGCATTCGAAGGACCGCTTCCGCCCCTCCCCCTCGACGCTGCCCCAGACCACGAGCTTGGCCGCGCTCTTGTAGACGGTGTCGATGATCCGGGGTGTGCCGTGCTGGGAGGCGCGGACCGAGCAGGCCGAGCGGGCGGCGGGGCCGGGGTCCTCCCTGGGCGCGGCGTCGGGGCGGTCGGCGGCCCGCACGGCGGCGCCGACGGCGCTCGCTGCAAGCCCTGCCGCGCAGCCGCCGAGCGGGAGCGCGCAAAGCGCCAGAAGGGGCAGGATCGATCGGCGCATGTTTCGCTTCCTTCCTGGGAGCCCGCCGCCGGGCTCCCCGCCGCCCTCGCTACCATTCCCTCCCGATAAGCCAAGCCGCACCTTACCCAAGGCTTGCAATGTAGGAAATGTTCCAGTTTTGTTCCTGACATGGATACCGAGCCGACCCGCAAACCCCATTCCGATCCCGAGATCGAGGCCCTGCTCCAGTTCGAGCCCGTGGCCCGCAAATGCGTTCGCCACGACGGCTGGCTCCCGGAGCGGCAGCGCGAGTTCATCGTCGCGCTCACCGTCCTGGGCCACGCCGAGCAGGCGGCGCAGGCGGTCGGCGGGACGATCAGCGGGGCCTACAAGCTCCGCTCGGCCGAAGGAGGAGAGGGCTTCGCCGCCTCCTGGGATGCCGCCCTCGCTCTCCACCACCGCCGCCATCCCAGGCCGGAGCCGAAGGGCCGTCCGTCCCGCGGCGAGCTTCAGTCGGGCGCCGGGCGCAAGGGGTGGCCCGCCGCCGCCGCGCCCGCCGCCGCGGAGCCGGTCGATCCCGAGGAGGAGGCCAAAGCCGCCGAGGAAACGTGGGAGATGCTTCTCAGGCTTTACCGCAACAAGCTCGTCGAGGAGCGG
>DASVTN010000101.1:0-2693 GCA_036387555.1 Allosphingosinicella sp.
CGGTCCGCTTTCGTCTCCTCTCCCGCTTTTCGCGGGAGAGGAGGGGCCCACCGCGAAGCGGTGGGAGGTGAGGGTCTTGCCGGGTCGGTGCTGCAGACCCTCACCTCCCAAGCTTCGCTTGGGCCCCTCCTCTCCCGTGAATGACGGGAGAGGGGCTGTGCGCCTCCAGCATCCGCTGAATGTCGATTCAGCCTAGATCCTCCCCGAGCTTGCTCGGGGAGGGGGACCATGCGCAGCATGGTGGAGGGGTAGCTGGCAGAAGCCTGCGCCAGCTACCCCTCCACCACACTTCGTGTGGTCCCCCTCCCCATCTTCGATGGGGAGGCCAGGAGCTAGAACGACCGCTCCAGCCGGCTGATCAGGCTCCTCGCCGGGCTCGCCTGCGGCTCGGCTCCCGCTCCGCCGGCTTCGTCGAGGCGCTTCACCCGGGCGTAGAGGTCGCGGCTGGAGTGGACCAGCGACCGGGCGTTTTCGGGCAGCTTCGCAAGCAGCGCCTCGTCGCTCTCGGGCGCCTCGCCGAGGCGCCGGGCCGGGCGGCGCGCCTGGCTCGGGCTGAGCTCGCCCGCCTCGACCGCGCGCTGCGTCAAAAGCCAGGCGATCACGTGCATCAGCCGGGTCGTCACCTTCAGCGATTCGCAGGAAAAGCCGACGCGGTCGATCGGATCGAGGGAGTCGCGGTCGGCGCGGCCGTTCGAATCGAAATAGGAGCGCGCCTCGTCGGCGAGCAGCATCGCCTCCGTATAGAGCGACGCGACCAGCTTGGCCGTCAGGGGGCGTTGCGCTTCCTGCATCCGCTCATGCTGCCACAGAGGGGCCGCCGCCGCCACGGGCAAAGAAGGTAAAGGCCCGGTTGTGCCGGAGAGGGACGATTGATCCTCCCATGGCGAGCCATGGGGAGGGGGCCAGGCAAAGCCTGGTGGAGGGGTAGCTGGCGGAGGACTGAGCGATCACCCCTCCACCAGGCTTCGCCTGGTCCCCCTCCCCGAGCAAGCTCGGGGAGGACCTTCGCTCAGGCGATGATGTCGGGGATCAGCTGGTCCTCGAGCTGGGCGATCTCGTCCTTGAGCCGGAGCTTGCGCTTCTTGAGACGGGCGAGCTGGAGCTGATCGGTCGCCGGGGCCGCCCGAAGCGCCTCGATCGCGGAGTCGAGGTCGCGATGCTCCTGGCGAAGCCGCACCAGCCGCTCGAGCTCGGGAGCGGCGCTTCCGTCAATCGCTTCCATGCCCCTCCAGGCGCTTACCAAGCCGGTTCGAACGCGCTATGGTTAGTCCCTTAACGGTCCGTCGTACATATTGCGAGGACCGTCCGATCGACGGGAGACAGGCCACGCCTCCAGACGTTGAGAACCCCGCCCAGCACAGCAAGGAGATGGGAATGCAAACGGCGCATATCTCGGCATTGCAACACCGCCACGCGGACATCGAAGCGCGCATCGAAGAAGAAAGCCAGCGCCCCCTGCCGGATACGGCCACCCTCGCCAGGCTCAAGAAAGAGAAACTCTGGATCAAGGAAGAGATCGCCGGCCTCCACTAGGGGCGGGCCACACTCCCCTCCTCCTTCGTCATTCCCGCCCTCCCCGTCATCCCGGCGCAAGCCCGGACCCCAGGGCGAGAAGTCTCGGCGGGTCTCCCCGAGGCCCGGCTTTCGCCGGGGTGACGGCGGCGCTGCCGCCGTCAATCGTCGCGGGTGATGCGCTCGTTGCGCTCGTGGCGCTCCTGGGCTTCGACCGTCATCGTCGCGATCGGCCGGGCCTCGAGCCGGGCCAGCGAGATCGGCTCGCCGGTCACTTCGCAAAAGCCGTAGTCGCCGGTGTCGATCCGGCGAAGCGCCGAATCGATCTTCGAGATGAGCTTGCGCTGCCGGTCGCGGGTCCGAAGCTCGATCGCCCAGTCGGTCTCAGACGAGGCGCGGTCGGTGACGTCCGCCTCGCGGATCGGCCCGCTCTTCAGCGAGGCCATCGTCCCCTGCGATTCCCGGAGGATCTCGTCCTTCCAGCCGAGCAGCTTCTGCCGGAAGTAGGCCAGCTGCACCGGGTTCATGAATTCTTCGTTGGCATTGGGCCGGTAGCTGTCGGGAACTCCGCCCAAAGCATAGACCGCGCCGTAAACGTCACTCAAAGCCGTCGCCATAACCCCTCCACATCCTCACGCGCCGCGAAGCGTCACGCAATCCTCCTGAAGCTCCGCTTCCGAGTCGTCCGGAAATGTCGAAGCTTGCCCCAGCGCGCCTATACGCCCGCCCAAGGTGCAGTACAAGTCACTCAAATAGCGCTTAAAAATTAATTCGAATCCGCCCCGCGGGAGTGACTTTTTTGCTTCTTTGCGAAGCCGCCGGCCGATTCGCGCCGGGATCGTCCGAACCGCCGCGACTCGCGACTCGGCGGCCGCCTCGACCCCGTCCCGCCGGCCCGCGGCGTCGCCTGTTCGTTCACGGCCGGTCCCGGTCTGTCCTCATATGGGACGGAAGTCCCTCTCGGGGCCGTTTGGCGGGCGTTCCGAGGGGTCTTCGTGGTTAACACGCTTGCGCCGAAAGCTTTCCTTTGCATCTGTGCGTGTAGCTCGTTGCCGAAGCCGATCTTCCACCAGGGACTTTCGGCCACGCATCGAAACCTGGAAACAAGGTGCGCTGTCATGTCGGTTAAAATGGCTCTCGCTAAACTCTGCGCCTGCACTTGCGGCGGCGCGATCATCGGT
>DASVTN010000102.1:0-48395 GCA_036387555.1 Allosphingosinicella sp.
GAGATTTCAGCGGCGCGGATGTCCATTTTCAGCCTTTCATCGCCTGGGCGAGGGTATTGAGTTTGGTTCGGATGGAGCCGTCGATCATCTGGGAGCCGATCTTGACGACCAGCCCGCCCAAGATGGTGGGATCGATGCTCAGATCAACGGCCACGTCGCGGCCGAGGCGGCTCTTGAGATTGGCCTTGAGGGCTGCGACCTGGCCATCGTCCAGCGGATGGGCGGAGGTCACCTCGGCCGTCACCTCACCGCGGTGGAGGGCGGCGAGCAGGTTGAAGTTGCGGATGATGGCGCCAAGCTGGCCGAGCCGCCGGTTCTGGGCGAGGACCCCCAGGAAATTGGTCGTGATCGGGTCGAGCTGCATCGCGCCCGCGAGGCCGGAGACGCCCTTCAGAGCGTCGTCGCGGCGGGTCAGCGGGCTGGTGGTGAGGGACCGCAAATCGTCCGAATCGGCGAGCGCCTGCTTCAGCGAGGTGAGGCTCGCACCGACCGCCTCCAGCTGCCGCTCATCCCGCGCCAGCTCGAAAAGGGCCATCGCATAGCGCCCCGCCAGACTTGCCTGAATGCCGCCGGAATTCTCCACGCGCGCCTCTACTCCCAGATCGGAATTTGACCCATGATATGAAGCGCGCTCGGCGCCCCGGGTCAGGTCGCGGGCGCCCTAGCAGGGGCTTTGCTGCGATGCAAGGCAAGCCGTCGTCCCGGCGAAAGCCGGAACCTCCTGGAGACCCGCCGCGCCGGCTTGTCTTGAGAATCCGGCCTTCGCCGGGATGACGGCGACTTTGAAAGCAAGCGGCAGGACGCGGTCGAGCTTGGAATCGGGCAGGACGGCTCGACGACTGGAGGAACAGCATGACCTACCGAATCGAAGGGCTGGAGCGGAAAGCTTATGACGGGCTGCTCGGGCTGCCGGACGGCGAACTCGCCGCCCGCAGCGCGCGCCGCGTGACGGCGAATTCCAGGCCGGGCTTCCCCTGCCGGGTTACGCTTGAGGATGCCGAGCCCGGTGAAACGCTGATCCTGTTCAACCACGTCTCGCACGATGTGCCGACCCCCTTCAGGAGCGCCTACGCGATCTATGTCCGCGAAAGGGCAGCCGAAGCGGCCTGCTATGTCGACGAGCCGCCGCCCGTTTTCAAAGGGCGCGCCCTCGGCCTTCGCGGCTTCGACGCCGAGGGAATGCTTCGCGGAGCCCTCCTGGCCCTCCCCGGCGAAGCGGACTCGAAGATCAGGGCGCTTTTCGAACGCCCGGAGATCGAAACCATTCACGCCCACAATGCAGCCGCCGGCTGCTTCGCCGCCCGGATTGTGAGAGACTGAGCCATGGCGACTCTCCCACCATCCCCGCCCCAGCCCCTCCAAGGCGACGACGCCGCCTGGGCGGCCGTGCTTCGGCGCGACCGGGCGATGGACGGGCTGTTCGTCACTGGTGTCCTGACGACGGGCATCTACTGCCGCCCTTCCTGCGCGGCGCGGCATCCCAGGCGCGAGAACGTCCGCTTCTTCGCCGATGGCGAGGAGGCGAGGGCGGCGGGGCTGAGAGCCTGCCTTCGCTGCAAGCCGGACGAGGTGAGCCGCGACTCGGCGGCGGTGGAGGCGGCGCTTCGTCTCATCGAGATGGCCGAGGAGCCGCCCTCGCTGGAGGCGCTCGCCGCCCGCGCCGGCTATTCGCCTTTCCACTTCCACCGGATCTTCAAGCGGGCGACGGGTCTCACTCCCGCTGCTTTCGCACGCGCCAGGAGAGCACGAGCCATGACCGAGAGCCTGGAGTCGAGCGACCGGGTCACGGATGCCATCTACGAGGCCGGCTATTCAGGGCCGGGCCGCTTCTACGCCGACGCCAGGGACCGGCTGGGGATGACTCCGACGAGCTGGCGCGGCGGGGGGAAGGGCGAGACGATCCGCTGGGCGACGGCGGAGACGTCGCTCGGCCGGATGCTCGTGGCGGCGACGGAGCGGGGCATTTGCCGCCTCTCGTTCGGCGAGGGCGAGGCGGAGCTGAAGAGCCGCTTCCCGAACGCGGTCGTCGAGCCGGGGGCCCGGGAGATGGCCGAGCTGGTGGAGCGCACGGTGGCCGCCGTCGAGGCGCCCGAACGGCCCCACGACCTCCCGCTCGACGTTCGTGGGACCGCCTTTCAGGAAGCCGTCTGGCGCGAGCTCGCCCGGATCCCGCCGGGCGAAAGCCTGTCCTACGCGGCCCTTGCGGCAAGGGCGGGCCGGCCGCGGGCGGTGCGCGCGGCCGGCACGGCCTGCGGCTCGAACCAGATCGCGATCCTCATCCCCTGCCACCGCGCCCGCCGTGGCGACGGCTCGCCGGGCGGCTACGCCTACGGGCTGGAGCGCAAGGCGCGGCTGCTCGAGCGGGAAGGCTGGCGGGGCTGAGGGTATATCGCCCGGGCGAGGTTCCGCTTCCAGGCGGTCCCGCTCGAGCGCTCAGCCCTTCTTCGCCTCCTCCTCGGCCTTCTTGATGACTTCATCGAGCTTCGCGCGGGCCTCGGGCACCTTGTTCGCCTTGATCAGGTCCATCACCGGCCTCAGCTTGTTTTCCTTCTGGTCGCCGTGGAACTGGTAGGTGACGGGGCCGAGGACGTCGCCGGCGAGCTTTCCCTTGCCTTCGATCAGCAGCTGGCGCGCAAGCGTCAGCCGGTATTCGGAATCGAAGGCCGCCTCGGAGAAGATCTGCTCCAGGCCGACGATCGCGGCTTCCGGCATCTTCTCGCCCGAGCGCCGGAACGATTCGTAATAGTGGATGAACGGCCGCGGGTCCTCCGGGTCGAGGCGGGTCGCCTTCGCGAGCGGGGGCCGCGCCGCGGCGAAGCGGGCCTTCTCGCCCGCTTTGCCCTGCTCGATCGCGATCATGCCCTTGAAGATCAGCGCGTCCGTCGAGTTGGGATCGATCGCCAGCGCGCGGTCGGCGGCGGCATCGGCCTCCGCGAAACGCCGCGCGTCGAGGAACGCCTCGCTTGCCGCGAGCTGCGCGAACAGGCTGTCGGTATGGCGGCGGGCCTTCGATTCGATATCGTCCGCGACGTCGCGGGCCTGCTTCAGGTTTACCCCCCTCTTGGAACGAATATACTCCCCCATCACAGCAGCCTCGGCGGCAGTGAGGGCGCGCACCTCCACCTTCGGCGGCACGTAATTCTTCGGCTTGACGGCGTAACCAGGGAATTTGCCGCTGCGCGCCACCGATTTGTAGGCGCGGACCTCCTTGGCCAGCTGCGCCAGGTCGCCAAAAGCATTGCGCGCGGCGGTGAGCCCGTCCTCCCCTCGGCCGAGCGCCTTCAGATAGGCGCGAAGCTGTCCGTCCCGCTTGGGCTCGAAGCTCAGATAGTGGGTGAGCAGCCACCCATAGCCGTAGAACTGGATGTGCTGAAGGCCGTCGCGCTTGTCGTTCTGGTCGAACAGCTCCTTCAGGGGAACGTCGGGAAGCTGGTAGATCTGGGCGGCGCGGTATTGCGGCGGATTGCCGACGTGAAAGCTTCCGTCCGGATTGAGGACGATGGTCGCGTAGAGTTCCGCGAAGGCTTCGACATACCAGTCGGGATAGGTCGCCGGGAAAGTCTGGAGCATGAAGTGATGGACATATTCGTGCTGCAGGATCGAGCGCGGATCGAGATCGGTGCCGGCCTCGCTGGCCCGCCCCTCGACGGTGCGTGATCGGGTGTCGCGAAGGTCCGCGCGGACCGGCGTGAAGGCGACGGCGGCGCCCGCGCGGGGGATGTAGAAGCCCGCCACGCCCGATCCCGGAGCGCCGGCGAGATAGGCGATGTCGCGGACGGTGCCGGTGCGGAATATCGTCACCTTGTTGGCCCGGCTCAGCGGCTTCTCGGGCCGCAGCGGAAGATTCTGCAGGGTCCGAAGCGCATTGTCGAAACGCTCGAGCTGGACGGCGAATTCCTGCGTCGCCGCCTTCTTGTCTTCCGAGTAGATGATGAAGTGGTCCGTTTCGGCCCGCCACCACTCCGCGTGAGCGGTTGCCGGTACAAGCACGAGCAGCAGCGCCAAGACTATGCGAAACATGGTTTTCCCCCGAATGGAACAGCTGAGGCGGCTAGCCAGGATGGACCGCGGCGACAAGCCGGAACAGGCCGGGAAGCTCAGCCGCCCTTCTTCTTGATTAGCTTGCCTTCCAGCCGAAACAGCATCTCGCGCGCGGTCTCGCGCTTCACCTCGCCGGCGCCGCGATATTTCTCCTCGCGCTCCTCGCGGCGCTTCTTCTCCCTGGCGCTCTCGTTCTTGCGGTGCGGGAGCACATAGGCGTCCGGGCGGATGATCGCGATCGCATCCTCGATCATGTCGCGTCGCTCGAAATCGGCGGCGACCTTGTAGCGCAGGTCGGAATCGCTCGGCGCCAGCTCGTGCGCCTTGTACAAGGCGGCCTGCGCCGGCTCCGGCGGGAGGACGCCCTGGCCGGCATAGGAATCGTAATAGGCCTCCAGGATCAGGGGATCGTTCGGTGCCGAGCGGGTGGCCCGAACGAGGTGCTGGCGCGCCGCGTTCCAGGCTTTCGCGTCCTTCGACGAAGCCGCTTTCAGCCCCTCCATCTGCGCCAGCGCCTTGTGCAGCAGGCCGCGGGGATCGTCGGGAGCGACGGCGAGGAGGCGGTCGGCGGCGGCCGCGGCGGCGTCGCGGTTGCCGGCGAGCCGCTCCGCTTCGGAAACCAATGCCAAAGCGAACGGGTCGTTGGGGAAGCGGCCGGCGGCGCTTCGCACCTTGCCTGCGAACTCGCCCGCCTCGCGCCTCAGTATTCCCTGGGCCAGCTCGATGGAGAGCTCCATCATGCTGTCCTCGGCCGCGGTCGTCGAGCGGACGGCGATCGGGCCGACGTCGATCTTCTTGAACGGCAGCCGAAGCACCTGGAACTTGCTCCTCCCGGCATAGGCGCGAAGCTTCCCGTCGAGGGCGCCGACATCCTCGAACGAATCCTTCATCGCCTGCTCGTAGGTGGCGCCCCCGTTGATCGCCTTCAGATAGGCCTGGAGCTGCTTGCTCTGCTTCGGGTCCTCGAAGGCGTAGCGGACCAGAAGCCAGCCCTCGGCGTAGAGCAGGTCGAGCTCGGGCACGTCGGCGTAGCTTTGCGCGGTGAGCAGCTTCCTGACGGGCAGCCAGCGGTTCATCACGAAGGAGCCGTAGCGGTAGTTGACCGGCTCCCCCACCTCGACGACGTCATTGGCGAGGATGTTGGTGGCGCCCCAGAATTCGGCGAAGCCTTCACTGTACCAGGTGGGATAGGTGGCGGGGAAATATTGGTACATGAAATGATGGGTATATTCGTGGAGCAGAACGCTCTCCGAATCGATGTCCGGCCGGTCGGGGCCGCTGCGCGCGTTGACCGCGGAGGGCGCCCGGCTTCGCGATCCGACCATCATCAGGCCTCGGGCCCGGGAGATGTAATAGCCCGCGATGCCCTCGCCCCCCGCCATCTTGCCCACCGCGGTGGTGCCGGGGAACAGATAGACCTTGAGTTTGATCGGGCTCGGCGGCGCCTTCACGCCGTGATAGGCGCGAAGCACGTAGTTGAACTTCTCCAGCTTGGTCGCGAACTCGCGAAGCTGCGCCTCGCCGCCTTCGGAATAGACGACGAAATTGGTGGTCGTGGCTTCCTTCCACTCGGCGTTGGCCGCGGCCGGCGCGCAGGCGAGCAGCGCCGCGCAGGCCAGCCTGATCAACCGGTTCATCATCCCACCCCCGAATTTCCTATGATTGCGAGAGGCTTATTCCATCGCCGCGAAAATGGGAAGGGCGGCTTCAGAGGAAGGAGTAAGGATCGACGTCAACCATTACCCGGACCCCCCGCGGCCAGCTGAGCTTGCCCAGCCAGTCGCGGATAACCTCCTGCATGTCGAGGGAGCGGGCGGCGTGGACGAGCAGGCGCTGGCGGTGGCGCCCCCGAAGCATGGCGAGCGGCGCGGGGGCGGGGCCGAACACCGCCATGTTCTCCACCCTGGGCGCGGCCCGGCCGATCAGCCGCGCCGCCTCCGTCACTTCGGCAAGATCTTCCGAGGAGATGACGATTCCGGCGAGCCGGCCGAAGGGCGGCATCGCCGCTTCGCGCCGCGCCTGGGTTTCGGCCGCGTAGAAGCTTTCGGCGTCTCCGCTGACCAGCGCCTCGATGACCGCCGCCGAGGGTTCGTGGGTCTGGACCAGCACCCGCCCCGGCTTCTCGCCGCGGCCGGCCCGGCCCGCCACCTGGGCGATCTGCTGGAAGGTGCGCTCCGCCGCCCGCAGGTCCCCGCCCTGGAGGCCGAGATCCGCGTCCACCACTCCGACCAGGGTCAGGTTGGGGAAATGATAGCCCTTGGTGACGAGCTGAGTGCCGACCACGATGTCGATCTCGCCGCCCTCCATCCGTCCCACGAACTCGGCGGCCTTGGCCGGCGACCAGATCGTGTCCGACGTGACGATGGCGGTGCGCGCGTCCGGAAACAGCGCGGCGACCTCGTCGGCGATCCGCTCGACGCCGGGGCCGACCGGAACCAGGCTGCCTTCCTCGCCGCATTCGGGGCATTCCTTCGGCGGCGGCATCATGTGGCCGCAATGGTGGCAGGCGAGCCGGTGGACGAGCCGGTGCTCGACCATCCAGGCGGTGCAATTGGGACATTGGAAGCGGTGACCGCAATGGCGGCACAGAGTCAGCGGAGCGTAGCCGCGGCGGTTGAGGAAGAGCAGGGCCTGCTCGCCCCTCGCCAGCGTCTCCTCCAGCTCCGCCACGAGCCGGGGCGCGAGCCAGCGGCCGCGCGGCGGCGGGTCGGCGGTAAGGTCGAGAGCCTCGATCTCGGGCAGCTCGGCGACCCCGTAGCGCTCGGGAAGCCTGATCTCGGTATAGACGCCGATCTCCGCCATCTGGCGCGATTCGATCGCCGGAGTGGCGGAGGCGAGGACGATCGGCAGCTTCTCCAGCTTGGCGCGCATCACGGCCACGTCGCGGGCGTGGTAGGGCACGCCCTCCTCCTGCTTGAAGCTGGTCTCGTGCGCCTCGTCGACGACGATCAGGCCGAGCTTGGGATAGGGGAGGAAGAGCGAGGAGCGCGCTCCGACCACCACCCGCGCATCGCCGCTCGCGATCGCCCGCCAGGCCCGGCGCCGCTGAGACTGCCTCAGGCCCGAGTGCCAGGCGACCGGCTCGTGGCCGAAGCGTGCCGCGAAGCGCTTCAGGAAGGGTTCGGTGAGCGCGATCTCGGGAAGCAGGACCAGGGTCTGCTTCCCCCGCCGAAGCGCCTCCGCCACCGCCTCGAAATAGACCTCCGTCTTGCCCGAGCCGGTCACTCCGTCGAGCAGGAAGGGCGCGAACTCGGCGGAGCGCACGGCCTCCACCAGCCCGTGGGCCGCGGCGCCCTGGGCGAGCTCCAGCTCCGGCGGCGCCGAGTCGGGATCGGGAAGCGGGAAGGGATCGTCCACCGACACCTCGACCGGCTCGATCGCTCCCGCCTTCACCAGCCCGCGGATCACGCCGTCGGAGACTCCGGCGGCTGTCGCAAGCTCGCGGACCAGGCCCTGCCGCTCGCCGATCCGCTCGAGCGCCTGCGCTCGCGGCGCCGTCATCCGCTCCGGAACGAAGCCGGTGGCGCGATATTCGGTGACCGTCCGACCGCCTTCCAGCGCGCTCGCCGAGGCGAGGGCCATTCGAAGCACCGAGGCCAGCGGCGCGAGATAATAATCGGCGGTCCATTCGATCAGCCGCCTCAGCGCGGGCGCCAGCGGCGGCAGGTCGTAGGCCTGGAGCAAGGGTCTGAGGCGATTGTCGCCGACCGCCTCCGCCTCGAGCCGCTCCTCCTCCCAGACCACGCCGGTCATCTGCCGGGGCCCCAGCGGCGCGAGCACGATCGAACCGGGCCCCACCTCCATTCCCGCCGGCACGCGATAGTCCAGCGGACCGAGGGCGGCGTTGAGCAGGAGGACTCGGCAGCGGTTCATCGGGACCTAGATCGAGTCGCCGGAACGGAAACGCAACCGGAAGGGCGATGGAATGCGGAAAAGCTATTCAGGCTTCACCGTCATCCCGGCGAAAGCCGGGACCTTCGGGAGACCCGCCGTGCCTTTTCCGGCCCGAGGGTCCCGGCTTCCGCCGGGATGACGGGAACTGGGCATGCAACAAGCCGGCGACCGCCTCGTTACCGCTTGATGCACTCAACACTCTCCCGCCGATCCCTCATCGCCACCGGCCTCCTCCTGCCGCTCCTTACGCTCCCCGGCTGCGCCACCCGGCTGGGTGACATCCCCAATCTCGAGCCCTCGATAAGGCGCCTCCTCACCCTCTCCTCGCAGCGCGCTTTCGCTCGCCTGCTGACGGAGGAGGGCTTTTTCCGCGACGACGTCGCCCGGGTCGAGCTTCCGCCGCAGCTCGGCGGCAGCCGGACCGCCGCCGCCCTCGCCGTCGCGCTCGGGACCCGGGCCGCGCAGGACCGGCTGCTTCGGCTCGTCAACCGCGCCGCCGCCGAAGGGGCGCGCGCCGCGGCGCCCGCCCTCTACGAATCGATCCGCGACATGACGATCACCGACGCTCTGGCGATCGTCCGCGGCGGGCCGACCGCCGCCACCGACCATCTCCAGCGCGTCACCGGGGAGCGGATCTTTGACGCCGTCTTTTCGGGCGTCGGCCAGGTCCTCCGGGCGGCGGAGGGCGACACTCTGCGGCGAGTGCTGAGGGTCGCGACCGGGATCGACTTCGGCGGCCTCCAGTCGGACGTCGCGCGCAAGGCGTCGGCCGGCATCTATCGCGCCATCGGCCGCGAGGAAGCGGCGATCCGCGCCGACCCGGAGGCCGCCGGCGATCCGCTGCTGGCGGCGATGTTGGGCCGGCGGCGCTAGTGTCATCCCGGCGAAAGCGGGGGCTTCAAAGGGCAGCTGTCATGCCGCAAAAGCCGGGACCTCGGGACGAGAAGTCACGGCGGGTCTCCCCGAGGTCCCGGCTTTCGCCGGGATGACGGTTCATTCGAAAGTCCTCCGCCTCAGCCCTGGAAGCATCGCCGCCTGGGCCGCGGCGCGCGCGATGAGGAACAGGGTGAAGGCCAGCCACAGCCCGTCATTGCCCATGTCGGCTGCCCAGAAGAGGGCCGCCACATACACCGCGCAGGCCGCCCCCATCGTCAGAAGCAGAGCACGAGTCCAGATCGCGCCGATATAGATCCCGTCGAAGACGTAGGAGCTCACTCCCAGCACCGGCAGAAGCACCGCCCAGGGCACGAACGCGAGCGTCGTCGCGACGACCGCGGGATCGGTGCTGAAGCTGGCGGCGAAGCGCTCCCCGGTCATGCCGTAGAGGAGGCTGAACAGCACGCCGCCCGCCAGCCCCCAGAGCAGGAGCGCCCTGACCAGCGCATCGAAGCGGCGGCGGTCCTTCGCTCCCACGGCCTCGCCGCACAGCACCTGCGCGGCGCTCTCGAAACCGTCGAGGACCAGGGCGGAAAGGATGAACAGCTGGTAGAGGATCCCGTTGGCGGCGAGCACCAGCGGCCCCTGCCGGGCGCCCTCGCGGGTGAGCAGCAGGATCGCGGCGGTGAGGAGCAGGGTGCGCAGGAAGAGATCGCGGTTGAGCCGGAGCAGGGCGCCCATGCTCGAGGCGCTCCACGTCGCCCGCCGCGCCGCCGCCGCCACGGCGGCCCGCGCCGGCCCCTCCCGGCCGATGACGGCGATCAGTGCGAGCGTCTTGCCGCCTTCGGAGAGCAGGGTGGCGGCCGCGACGCCGGCGACGCCCCAGCCGAAGCCCAGCACGAACAGGAGATCGAGCCCGATGTGGATGATGTTGGAGAGGATCTCCGTCCACAGCACCGCCCGGACCCGCCGCCGGCCGATCAGCCAGCCCATCAGCGCCACGTTGAAGAGCCAGAGCAGCCCGCCCCAATACCGGATCCCGACATAGACGCCCGCCTCGCGCGCCACTCCGCCGCGGGCCTCGAGCAGGTCCATCCCCCACGGCACCACCAGCGGCCTGAGCGCCAGCAGGACGAGCCCGATCGCGAGCGCCAGTCCCAGCGCCCGGGCGAGCGTTGCCGCCTGCGCCTCCTCGTCGCCTCGCCCCGCCGCCTGCGCGGTCAGCGCCACGGTTCCGGTCCTCAGGAAGTTGAAGACGATGAGCAGGCCCATCATGAACTTGGCGCCGAGCTCGACCCCGGCCTGCGGCTCCGCCTGGCCGAGCTGGCCGATCACCCACAGGTCGGCGATCCCGAACAGGGCCGTCGCGACGTTGGTCAGCATCGACGGCAGCGCGATCGCCCAGATCGCGCGGTGCATGTCCCGCCGCTCATCTCCGGTCGCCAAGGCCGTCCCCATCGCGCTAAAGGAGGGCGAATCCCTCCCAGGAAGGCATGGCGCAAATGAAATTCTTCGTCGACACCGCCGACACCGGCGAAATCCGCGAGCTCGCGGAGACCGGCCTGCTCGACGGGGTCACCACCAACCCGTCGCTGATCCACAAGGCCGGCCGCGATTTCCTCGAGGTCGTCCGCGAGATCTGCGAGATCGTCCAGGGCCCGGTTTCGGCCGAGGTGGTCGCCGCCGACTATGCCGAGATGATGCGCGAAGCCGAGGTGCTTCGGAAGATCGCGGGCAACATCGCGGTCAAGGTGCCGCTGACGATCGACGGCCTCAAGACCTGCAAGGCGCTGACCGGCGAAGGGACGATGGTCAACGTCACCTTGTGCTTCACCGCCAACCAGGCGCTGCTCGCCGCCAAGGCGGGGGCCACCTTCATCTCGCCCTTCGTCGGGCGCCACGACGATACCGGCTTCGACGGGATGCAGATCATCTCCGAGATCCGGACCATCTACGACAATTACGATTTCGAGACCCAGATCCTCGTCGCGAGCATCCGCCACCCGATCCACGTCCTCCAGTCCGCGATGATCGGCGCCGACGTCATGACGGCGCCCCCGGCCGTCATCCGCCAGCTCTTCAAGCACCCGCTCACCGACAAGGGCCTGGAGGGCTTCGCCGCCGATTGGGCGAAGACGGGCCAGAAGATCGGGTGATTATGATCCTCCCCGAGCTGCGCTCGGGAAGGGGGACCATGCGAAGCATGGTGGAGGGGTAACTGACGAGGCCTCGCCTTTCACTCCTCCACCACCCTTCGGGTGGTCCTCCTTCCGCATCTTTCGATGGGGAGGACAAAAGCCATCGCTTCTTAACCTTGTTCGGGTTAGCCTCCGCTCGATGGGAAAGGTGATCAACTTCGAGGACCGGGCGGTGGCCAAGCTGCGCGCCCGCGTCGCGGCCGCCGAGGAGGCCAATCAGGACCTCATCGCCTTCGCCCGCGGCCATTCGGGAGCCGTCGCCTCCATCCACGAGGCGGTGCTCGCCGCGATCGAGGCCGACGGCTTCGACCATCTCATCCACATCGTCACTCAGGAATGGCCGCAGATACTGGGCCTCGACGCCGTCGCCGTTTCCCTCTTCGCCGGCGACAAAGGCGTCCGGGCCGACGCCTCCGGCCTCCAGTTCGTGGACGCCCGGGTCATCCGCCGCTCCCTCGAAGGGCTGGACGGGGTCGTCCTCCGCGGCGTGGGCAGGGGGCATCCTCTCTTCGGCCCGGCGTGCGAGCTGATCCGCGCCGAGGCCCTCGTCAGGCTCGACAGCGAGCCGCCGCTGCCGAGCGGGCTGCTCGCGCTCGGCCAGCGCGAGGCGCAGGGCTTCGAGACCCGCCACGGCTCGGAGCTGCTGATGTTCCTCGGCCGGGTCCTCACCCGCTCGATGGGCCGGTGGCTGATCCCCTGACTCATCCCGCGGCCGAGACCGCCCTGCGCTGGCAGCATCACCTCGCCCGGGACCGCCGCCGCTCCCCCCACACCGTCCGCGCCTACGCCGCCACCGCCCATCGGCTGATCGCCTTCCTGGCGGAGCATCTCGGCGGAGCGGTCGACGGCGCCGCGCTCGCGGCCCTGGAGGCAAAGGACCTTCGCGCCTTCCTCGCCCACCGGCGCTCGCAAGGCCTCGGCAACAGCTCCGCGGCCCGCGAGCTTTCCGCCGTCCGTACTTTCCTCGCCTTCGCGGCGGCGGAGCGGGGAGGGGAGCCGAGCCTGCCGCGGCTCAGGGGTCCGAAGCGCCCTCGAAGCGTCCCCCGGCCGGTCGCGCCCGACGACGTGACGGCGCTCGCCGCCGAAGCCGGCGAGGGAGCGAGCGAGGAATGGATCGCCGCGCGCGACGAGGCGATCCTGCTGCTCCTCTACGGATCGGGGCTTCGAATCGCGGAAGCGCTCGGCCTCACCGGCGCCGCTTTGCCGCTGGGGGAGGCGCTGAGCGTCACCGGTAAGAGGGAGAAGACCCGGATGGTGCCACTGCTCGCGCCGGTCCGGTCCGCCATCGAGCGCTACCTCGCGCTTTGCCCCTATGCGACGGGCCGCGACCTTCCCCTGTTCAGGGGCGCCCGCGGCGGGCCGCTCAACGGCGAGATGATCCGGCGCGTCGTTCGAGGCGCGCGCGGCCGCCTCGGCCTCTCCGACCGCACCACGCCGCATGCCCTGCGCCACAGCTTCGCGACCCATCTGCTCGGCCGGGGGGCGGACCTGCGCTCGCTCCAGGAGCTGCTCGGCCACGCCAGCCTCTCCTCGACCCAGATCTACACCGCCGTCGACGCCGCCCACCTCCTCGACGTCTACCGCAACGCCCATCCGAGGGCTTGATTGTCCTCCCCATCGAAGATGGGGAGGGGACCACACGAAGTGTGGTGGAGGGTAATTGCTCCGAAATTCCAGGTTCTGGCGCCTCGCGGCATGGCCCTGTGCCAGCTACCCCTCCACCAGGCTTGCCGGGACAATCAATCCCGATGCCTTCTCCGCCAGGTGACCTGGCGCCACACGTAGGCGACGACGATCAGCGCGATGATCGCCGTGGAGAGCGGGCCGAGCACCTTCTCGATGTCGCGGAAGGCCTTGCCGAGGCCCCAGCCGGCGGTCGCCAGCGCCGCCGTCCACAAGGCCGTCCCGAAGGTCGACCAGAGCAGGAAGCTCTTGAGGCGCATGTTGAGCAGCCCGGCCGGGATCGAGATGACCGAGCGGATGGTTGGGAGCATCCGCCCTCCCGAGACGATGAACCCGCCGAACCGCCCGAACAATTGCTCGGACTTCTCGACATCGCCCCAGTCCAGGGTGAGCCAGCGGCCGTAGCGCACGATGAAGGGCTTGAAGCGCTGCAGCCCGATCACGCGGGCGAGCGCGTACCAGAAGAGGTTGCCGAGCATCGCGCCCCCCGTGCCGCTGGCGATCACCGCCCACAGGGAAAGCTGGCCCTGGGCGGCCTGAACGCCCGCGAGCGGCATGATCACCTCGGAAGGGATCGGGGGGAAGATCGTCTCCAGGAACATGAGCAGGAAGATGCCGACATAGCCGGTCTGCTCGATGAGCTGCGTCGTCCAGTCACCCATGATCAGCGGATCTTCGCTTCGATGGAGTCCCAGATGAGGGCGGGCGTGTCGGTGCCGTTGAACCTGTCGATCGCGACGATTCCGGTGGGCGAGGTGACGTTGATCTCCGTCAGCCATTTGCCGCCGATCACGTCGATCCCGACGAAGAGCAGGCCGCGCGCCTTGAGCTCCGGAGCGAGCGCGGCGCAGATGTCACGCTCCGTCTCCGTCAGGTCCGTCTTCGCCGCCGAGCCGCCGACCGCGAGGTTCGACCGGATCTCGCCGGCGCCGGGGATCCGGTTGATCGCGCCTGCCACTTCCCCGTCGACGAGGACGATCCTCTTGTCCCCCTCCACGATCTCGGGGACGAAGGCCTGGACGACGTGCGGCTCGCGATAGGCCGCGTTGAACATCTCGATCAGGGCCGAGAGGTTGGCGCCGTCGCGGCCGACCTTGAAGACCGCCTTGCCGGCATTGCCGTGGAGCGGCTTCACGACGATCTCGCCATGCTCCTCCAGGAAGCCCCGGGCCGCGCCCAGGGAACGGGTGAGGAGCGTCGGCGGCATGAAGCGGGCGAAGTCGAGCACCCAGATCTTTTCCGGGGCATTGCGGACCGAGGCCGGGTCGTTGACGACGAGGGTCTCGCCCTGGATCCGCTCGAGCAGGTGGGTGGCCGTGATGTAGCCGAGGTCGAAAGGCGGATCCTGGCGCATGAGCACGACGTCGGCGTCGCGGCCGAGGTCGAGCAGGACCGCTTCGCCGAGCCGATGATGGTCCCCGGGCACCGGCTGAACCGTCACCGGCTGCGCCATCGCCCAGAGGCGGCCGCCCGTGTAGCTGAGGTCCTCGGCCCGGTAGTAGAACAGGGAGTGCCCCCGCCGCTGCGCTCCCAGCATGAGGGCGAAGGTCGAATCCCCTTCGATGTTGATCCCTTCCATGGGATCCATTTGGACGGCGACGCGAAGGCTCATCGGGCGCGCTTAGCGGCGCCGGGCGGCGCTGTCATCCGTGCCAGATGTTGACGAGGTGCCGGGGCAGCCGGCGCGGCACGATGAAGACGGCGTCGATCCGGACGTCGTCCCCGCTGCGGATGTAGTGGTGGGCGAGCGCCTCCGCCGCCGAAGCGACGCGCCGGAGCCGCCATTCGTCGAGAGCGAAGCCGGCCTCGAGCGCCGTCGCCCGCGCCTTGACCTCCACGAAGGCGACGGTCCTGCCCCGCCGGGCGATGAGGTCGACCTCCCCGACCGGCGTCCGCACCCTGCGGCCGAGGATCTTCCACCCCTTGAGCTGGAGCCAGAGCGCCGCGAGCCGTTCCGCCCGCCGGCCGCCCCGCTCCGCGCGCTGCCGCTTCATTTGAGCTTCAGTGCCCGTTCGTAGGCCTGACGCCGAGGCACGCCGAGCTTTTCCGCCACCTCGGCGGCGGCCCGGGAAACGGAGAGACGGCCCATGGCCTCCCGAAGCGCTGCATCCACCGCCTCCTCTCCGGCCGCTTCCGCTTCCCCCGGAGGGGCGACGACGATGACGATCTCGCCCTTCGGCGCCGCTTCCGCGTAGCGTGCGGCGAGCTCGGAGAGGCTTCCGGTCACCGTTTCCTCGAACCTCTTGCTGATCTCGCGCGCCACCGCCGCCTCGCGCTCGCCAAGCCCATCCCGCAGCGCCTGCAGCGTTGCCGCCAGGCGAGGGCCGCTCTCATAGAGGACCAGAGTCGCCCGCACCGCCGCCACCTCCGCGATCGCCGTCGCCTTCGCGCCCGCCTTCGACGGCAGGAAGCCGAGGAACAGGAAGCGGTCGGTCGGGAGCCCGGCCAGGGTCAGCGCGGCAACGGCCGCGGAGGGGCCGGGGACGGTGGTGACGGGGATCCCCGCTTCTCTCGCCGCCCGAACGAGCTTGTAGCCGGGATCGGAGATGAGCGGGGTCCCGGCGTCGGAGACCAGAGCCACCGCGCCCTCCCGCATCCGGTCGAGCAGCTGCGGCCTCACCCGCTCCCCATTATGGTCGTGATAGGGGAGCATCGGCCGCCGCACCCCGATGTGGTGGAGGAGCTTGGCGGTCACCCGGCTGTCCTCGACCGCGATCAGATCGGCCCGCGCGAGCACGTCGGCGGCGCGGGGCGAAAGATCGGAAAGATTGCCGATCGGGGTCGCGACGATATAGAGGCCGGGGGGCAGGGCGTTCATGAGGAACAGGGTCATGGCAGAGCAGTCCCCCGGGTCGCAAGCGCGTCGCTTCATCCTCGGCCTTGGAACGGCCGCCTTGCTGGCGATGTCGCTCGCCGGCTGCCAGCTCGTTCCCAAGCCCCGGGCCGACATTCCTCCGGAGGAAGACGTCCGCCCGCAAGCCGAGCCGGCTCGCGAAGAGGACCCCGGCTCGGGCCTTCCCGGCGACGAGACCCGAAACCGGGTGGCCGTCCTGGTTCCGACTTCGGGCGCCAATGCCGGAGTCGGCCAGTCCATCGCCAACGCCGCCAACCTCGCCCTGCTCGACGCCGGTGGCGAGCGGATCCGGATCACCGTCTACGACACGGCGCGCGGCGGCGCGGCGGCCGCGGCGAATCAGGCTCTCGCCGATGGGAACGGCCTGTTCCTCGGCCCGCTCCTTGCCGACGACGTCCGGGCAGTCGCTCCGATCGCTCGCCGGGCGGACGTTCCAGTGATCAGCTTCTCCAACGATTCCAGCATCGCCGGCAACGGAGTCTATCTGATGGGCTTCACGCCTGGCCAGTCGATCGCCCGGGTCGTCGGCCATGCGCGCAGCGTCGGGCTCGACCGGTTCGGAGCGCTTGCTCCGGCGGGGGTCTACGGTCGCCGGGCGTCCGATGCGATGGTGGATGCGGTAGAGGATCTGGGCGGACAGCTCGTTTCCATGCAGGCCCACGAGGACGGGCCGGCAAGCGTCAGGAGCGCCGTTTCCCGGCTCTACGCACAGGGCGATTACGACGCCGTGCTGATCGCCGACGGCGGCCGCGGAGCCGCGACGGCGGCGCCCCTGCTGAAGAGCGGGGCGCACGCGCGGGTGCGGCTGCTCGGCACCGAATTGTGGGCGACGGAGACGGGGCTCGGCCGGACGGCGACTCTGCGGGGCGCCTGGTATGCCGGGGTTGGCGATTCGATGTTCAACCAGTTGCGCACCCGTTACCGGGCCCGGTTCGGAACCAATCCCTACCGGCTCGCGAGCCTCGGCTACGATTCGGTGCTGCTCACCATCCGGATCGCCAAGAACTGGCGCATCGGCCGCGCCTTCCCGGAGCGGGAGCTTCGCGACCCCGGCGGCTTCGCGGGCGTGGACGGCCCGTTCCGCTTCATGCCTTCGGGAATCGCCGAGCGCTCGCTCGAGGTGCGCGAGGTGACGGCGACCGGGACGATCGTGGTTTCGCCCGCGCCGAGGAGCTTCGACTGAACCGTGGACGCCGTCATCCCGGCCTTTGCCGGGATGACGAGCTAGGGTCTGTCCTGTTCGCACGGAAGCGGTCCACCTCGTCATGCCGGACTTGATCCGGCATCCACCTTTTTCTTTCCGCGGCAGCGACGCGAAGAAGGTGGACCCCGGATCAAGTCCGGGGTGACGATCCCAGCTCAACAGGGCGGCCCTAGAGCACCCGTCATCCCGGCGGAAGCCGGGACCTCGGGGCGAGAAGTCACGACGGGTCGCCCCGAGACACCGGCCTACGCCGGGGTGACGATCTCCGCCAGGATCCCGTCGAGCAGGAGCCGTCCCGCGGGAGTGACGAGCAGCCGTCCTCTTTCCCGCGCCAGCAGCCCATGCCCCTCCAGCCGCGCGACGGCGGCATGATCGAGCCGGTTTTGCACCGCCTCCATCTCGACCCCCTCGCCGAGCCGGAGCCCCATCAGCAGCGCCTCCGTCGACTGCTCCACGGCGCTGAGCGCCGTTTCCTCGCAAAGCCCGTGGCCGTTGCGCTCCAGCGCCGACAGCCAGTTCTCCGGCTTGCGGTGGCGCTGCGTCGCGGTCCCGCCGCGCCTGCCGTGAGCCCCGGGCCCGACGCCCAGATACGGCCGGTAGCGCCAGTAAGCGAGGTTGTGGCGGCTCTCCTCGCCGGGCCGGGCATGGTTCGAGATTTCGTAGGCTGGCAGGCCGGCCGAGGCCGTCATCGCCTGGGTCAGCTCGTAGAGGGCGGCCGCCTCGTCCGGGTCGCGCCCCTCCAGCTCGCCGCGCGCGGCCATCGCGGCGAAGCGGGTGCCGGGCTCGATCGTCAGCTGGTAGAGCGAGAGATGGCCGGTGCCGAAGCCGAGCGCCCGCTCGAGCTGCGCCGCCCAGGCGACCTCATCCTGATCGGGCAAGGCGTAGATGAGGTCGAAGCTGACCCGGCGGAAGCAGCGTTGCGCCGTCTCCAGCGCCGCCAGCCCTTCCGCGCAATCGTGCGCTCGGCCGAGGAAGCGAAGCGCCGCGTCGTCCAGTGACTGGAGCCCGAGCGAGACCCGGTTCACCCCCGCCGCCGCCAGATCGGCGAAGCGCGCGGCCTCGACCGAGGAGGGATTGGCCTCGAGCGTGATCTCCACGCCCGGCTCCAACCCCCAATGCCGTTCCGCCGCCTCGATCAGGGCCGCCACCGTCGCCGGCTCCATGAGCGAAGGCGTGCCGCCGCCGAAGAAGATGGAGGCGATCGGCCCGGCCGGCCAGGCTTTGGCCTCCCAGGCGAGATCCTCGAGCAAGGCCGCCCGCCACGCCGCCTGGTCTATCGACTCGCGGACATGGCTGTTGAAGTCGCAATAGGGGCATTTGGAGACGCAGAACGGCCAGTGGACGTAGAGCGCGAGGCCAGACCCCGTCATCCCGGCGAAAGCCGGGACCTCGGGGAGACCCACCGAGACTCCTCGTCCCGAGGTCCCGGCTTTCGCCGGGATGGCGGCGACCGGCGCGCCCACCTACATCAACGCCGCGACGAGCTTCCTGAAAGCGTCGGCCCTGTGGCTGATGCGATGCTTCTCCACCGGGTCCATCTCGCCGAAGGTGATGTCGCGGCCGGCGGGAACGAAGATGGGATCGTAGCCGAAGCCCCTGTCGCCGCGAGGCGGCCAGGTGAGGGTCCCTTCCACCCGCCCTTCGAACCACTCGCTTCGCCCGTCCGGCCAGCAGACCGCGAGCGCGCAGACGAAATGGGCGTTGCGGCTCGCCTCGGGCCCGAGCGCCTCCAGCGCTTCCCAGACCCGGCGCATGGCGAGGCCGAAGTCCCGCGGACCTTCGATTTCGCCCGGCCCCGCCGCCGGCGCCACCCTCGGGTCGGTGGAAAGCGCCCAGCGCGCGGAGAAGATTCCCGGCCTCCCCTCGAGCGCTTCGACGCACAGGCCGCTGTCGTCGGCGAGCGCGGGAAGGCCGGAAAGGTCCGCCGCTTCGCGCGCCTTAAGATCCGCATTGTCGATGAAGGTCGTGCCGATCTCGTCGGGCTCGGGAAGGTCGAGCTCGGCGGCGGAGACCGGCTCCACCCCGTAGGGGCCGAGCAGGTCGCGGATCTCGCGCACCTTGCCCTCATTGTGGCTGGCGATGACCAGCCGCCCGGGCCCGAGCTTCCTCATCGCCCAGTCGCCCGGTCCTGGGCGGCGAAGATATCGCCGCAGCCGATGCGCGCCAGGCGCAGGAGGCGAAGCAGGCCCTCCTCGTCATAGGTCTCGCCTTCCGCCGTCACCTGCGCCTCGACGATGTTGCCGTCGCCGGTGAGGACGAAATTGCCGTCCGCGCCGGCGGTCGAATCCTCTTCGTAATCGAGGTCGAGAACCGCCGCGCCATTGTGGATGCCGCAGCTCACCGCGGCGATCTTCTGGCGGATCGGGTCGACTGTGAGGAGCTGCTGCTTCAGCAGGCCGTCGACGGCGATCCGAAGCGCCACCCATCCGCCGGAAATCGCCGCGGTGCGGGTGCCGCCGTCCGCCTGGATGACGTCGCAATCAACGGTGATCTGGCGCTCGCCGAGGGCCTGGAGATCGACCACCGCCCGAAGCGAACGGCCGATCAGCCTCTGGATCTCCTGCGTCCGGCCCGATTGCTTGCCGGCCGCCGCCTCGCGCCGGCCCCGCGTGTGGGTCGCCCGGGGAAGCATTCCATATTCGGCGGTGACCCAGCCCTTGCCCTTGCCGCGCAGCCAGGGGGGAAGGCTCTGCTCGACGGACGCGGTGCACAGCACCCGGGTGCCGCCGAAGCTGATCAGGCAGCTTCCCTCCGCATGGCGGGTGAAGCCCGCCTCCATCACGATCTCCCGCATCTGGTCGGGCGCGCGTCCGGACGGCCGCATGGAGTTCCTTTCAAATCGAAGCCCGCGCCTTAGCCAGAGCGCGGCGGACAATCCAGAGCGGCGTTCCGCGGCGCTATTCCTGCTCCGCTCCTCGGTTCGCGTCTGCGGGATCGTGAACGTAGTCGAGCAGATCGCCGGGCCTGCACTCCAGGACCGCGCACAGGGCGGCGACGGTGGAGAAGCGAACTCCGCGTACCTTGCCCGATCGGAACAGCGAAAGCTGAGTCTCGCTGATGCCGATGG
The DNA here is from genome assembly GCA_036387555.1 of Allosphingosinicella sp. Taxonomy (GTDB): domain Bacteria; phylum Pseudomonadota; class Alphaproteobacteria; order Sphingomonadales; family Sphingomonadaceae; genus Allosphingosinicella. The sequence continues at coordinate 19,818 of DASVTN010000102.1, forward strand.
TGCGCGCCAGGTCCTTCGCCTTCATCCGCCGCGCCGAAAGCACCGAATCGAGCGTGACTACGACCGGCATCAGAAGAATTCCCCCAGCTCCGCGCGAAGGTCCCGCGCCTCCTGCTGCACCTCAGCGGCGCGCTCGAGCAACTGCCCAAGCAGGAACAAGGCGATGCCGACCACTCCGACGGCGAGATAGGCGGTGTCGAAGATCAGGACCGATCCGAAACGCCGCAAGGGCTCGGGGACGAGCCCGTGTTGGGCCAGCAGCCGGATCGCGTTGGGGACTCCGACCGCGCTCGCGCCCGCCCCGACCGCGAGCGCCACTCCCGCGCGCCGGCACCCCTTCGCCACCGCCGAGCCGAACAGCCCGCCGCGGGCGAAGGCTCCGAACGAACGGCCGATCGCCCACAGCGCGTAGAGGTAGATGAAGGTCGGGAGCCAGAACACGGCACGAAAGTAGATATGGGGCGCGACCGCCTCGCGCTGGAGGATCGTTCCGAAGCCGTTGGTGATCGGAATCAGGATGAGGAGGGCTGTCGCGCCGAACAGGAACAGGGTGAGGCGGGACAGCCACAGGCTATGGCGGCGGAGCCGCTCGATCTTCTCGCCGGACACTGCATTCTCTCCAGAAGTTTATATTGCAGTTAAAGAAATCAATATCTAACTTAAACAGGCTGATGGACCGAGTCGAGCCGTCATGGCCGAACAGGGGGGAGAAAGATCATGGCTTTGGCGGTGGAGACGAGCGCCCTCAGCCGGCGCTTCGGCCGGCGGGAGGCCGTGTGCGGAGTCGATCTCGCGGTGCCGGAAGGCGCGATCTACGGCTTCCTCGGCCGCAATGGCGCCGGCAAGACGACGACGATCCGGATGCTTCTGGGCCTGCTCCTTCCGACCGGCGGGAGCGCCCGGCTGTTCGGCCGCGACGTCCGTAGGGACCGGATGGCGGCGGTAAGCCTCGCCGGCGCGCTCGTCGAGACTCCCTGCCATTACGATCATCTCACCGGCCGCGAGAATTTGGCGATCACCGCCCGCCTGCTGCGCGCCGACAGCCGCGAGATCGACCGGGTGCTCGACATCGTCGAGCTCTCCGGGGCCGCCGGCCGGCGGGTCGGCGGCTATTCGCTCGGGATGAGGCAGCGGCTCGGGGTCGCCCGGGCGCTGATCGGGCGCCCGCGCCTGCTCATCCTCGACGAGCCCACCAATGGCCTCGATCCACAGGGCATCCGCGACATGCGCGGGCTGGTCGCGGCCCTGGCGGAAGGAGAGGGGGTGACGGTCTTCGTCTCGAGCCACATCCTCGCGGAGGTGGAGCAGACCGCCACTCATGTCGGGCTGATGCATCAGGGCCGGCTGCTTCTCCAGGGCCGGGCCGAAAGCCTGAAGGGCGGCCGGGGCAGAAGCGTCGCCTTCAGCGTCGACCGGCCCGAGGCGGTGGTGGCAATGCTCCGGCCGACCGGCCTGCGCGCAACGAGGGCGGGCCCCGCTCGAGTGAGCGTCGAGGGGAGCTCCTTCGAGGGCGGGGACATCGCCGCGATCAATTTCATGCTGGTCGAGCAGGGCATCCGCGTTTCCGCCATCGACGTGCGCGAGCCGACGCTCGAGCAGCTCTTCCACGACACGATCGAGCAGGCCGACCTGCTCGCCGCCGCCTGAAGGGATATATCCGCCATGATCCGGGTGTTGGTCGCCGAAGCCGCCAAGCTGCGCCGTTCGCTGGTCCTCCTGCTGTGCGCGGCGGCGCCGGCCATGGTCGCACTGCTGTGCGCCCTGATGTTCCAGCAGAGGCCCGGCCCCGACCAGCCGTGGGCGATCTACCTGATTAGCGCCTCGGCCATCTGGAGCTTCTTCATGCTTCCAATGACGGTCACGGCGCTCACCATCCTCGTCGCCCAGCTCGAGCACGGGCCGCGGTTCTGGAACCATCTCCTCGCCTTGCCGGTGCCGCGCGCCTCCTTCTTCGCGGCCAAGATCGCGATCGTCCTGCTGCTCGTCGCCGCGAAGACGGCCTTGCTCTTCGTTCTGACTCCGCTGCTCGGCTGGCTCGGCGACGCCGCCGCGCCCGGACGCTCGCTGACGGGAGCGCTCGAGCTCGGACAATTCGCCGGGACCCTGGCGAGGATGTTCGCGGGGGCGCTTCTGCTCATCGCCCTGCAGCTTTGGGCGGCGCTCCGTTTCCGAAGCTTCGTGCCTCCGCTGGTGCTCGGCATCGGCGGCACCTTCGTCGCCGTCGTCGCGACCGCCTCCGATTACGGCCCCTATTTCCCCTGGCTGATCGCGACCAACGCCCTGGCGAGCGATCCCGAGCGCGCGCAGCTCGCGCTCGGCGTCGGGGCCGTCGGTGGAATGCTCGCGATCGCGGCCATGCTCGTCGACCTGTCGCGGCGCGAGATCGTCTGAGACGAAGGGTGACTAGGCGCCGCCGCTCACCTATCTAGCCCGGATGGCCTCGACACCCGTCAGCGAGCTCACCGAACGCGCCCGGGAAGTCTTCCGGATGGTCGTCGAGAATTATATCGGCTCCGGCGCCCCCGTCGGCTCGCGCACCCTCTCCAAGCTGCCCGGCCTCAACCTGTCGCCGGCGTCGATCCGCAACGTCATGCAGGATCTGGAGGAGCTCGGGCTCCTCGCCCACCCCCACACCTCGGCCGGACGAGTGCCGACCGAGACCGGCCTTCGCCTGTTCGTCGACGGTATGATGCAGGCCGCCGAGCCGAGCCTTGAGGAGCGGGCGGCGATCGAGGCCAGGCTCGACCGGGGCGGCCCGATCGAGGAGGCCCTCTCCGCCGCCACCGCGGCCCTTTCCGGCCTTTCCGCCTGCGCCGGGATCGTGCTCGTGCCCAAGCGGGAGCCGGTGCTCCGGCAGCTCGGCTTCGTCCAGCTTTCGCCCAGCCAGGCGCTGGCGGTGATGGTCGGGGCGGAGGGCAGCGTCGAGAACCGGGTCGTCGACCTTCCCGCCGGGATCACCGCTTCCGCCCTCGCCGAAGTGGGCAATTACGTCAGCGCGCGCCTTTCGGGGCTCACCTTGCCGCAGGCGCAGAGGCGGCTCGCGGGCGAGATCCAGGAGGGCAAGGCGGCGCTCGACGATGCCGCCCGTCAGCTGATCGACCGCGGCCTCGCCATCTGGTCGCAGGACGGGGCGCAGCGGCCGGTGCTGATCGTCCGCGGCCAGGCGAACCTGCTCGAGCCTGGAGCCGTCGCCGACCTCGAGCGGGTCCGCCAGCTGCTCGAGGAGCTCGACGGCAAGGAGGAGATCGTCCGCCTGCTCGACAGCGCCAGGGCAGGGCAGGGGATGAAGATATTCATCGGATCGGAGAATAAATTGTTCGCCTTGTCCGGCTCGTCGGTGATCGCCGCCCCCTACAGGGGCCGCGACGGCCAGGTGGTCGGAGTGGTCGGAGTGATCGGGCCGACCCGGTTGAACTATGCTCGGGTCGTACCCATGGTTGATTTCACGGCACAGGCACTATCGAGATTGATGGCATGAACGACGATCAGAAGCTTTACGAAGAGACCAACGAAGTCCAGCCGGCCACTCCCGAGGAGCAGGCCGCTGAGCAGGCGCCGGAGCAGGATCTCTCGGAGCTGGTCAAGGAGCTGGAGCAGGTCCGCCAGCACGTCCTCTACGCGCAGGCGGAGACTCAGAACGTGCGCCGCCGGCTGGAGCAGGAGAAGCAGACCGTTGCCGCCTACGCCGCGACCGGCTTCGCCCGCGACGTGCTCTCGGTGAAGGACAATCTCGACCGCGCGCTGGCCGCGATCCCCGAGGATCTCAGGCAGGACGAGCGGATGAAATCGCTGATCGCGGGCATCGAGGCGACCGGCCGCGAGCTCGACACGGTCTTCCAGCGCAACGGCATCACCCGCGTGGAAGCCCTCGGCCAGCCCCTCGACCCCCACCGCCACCAGGCGATGGTCGAAATCCCGTCCGACGCGGAGCCCGGCACGATCGTCCAGGAGATGCAGGCCGGCTACATGATCAAGGACCGGCTGCTCAGGCCGGCCCTGGTCGGGGTGGCAAGGAAAGGCTGACCTCTGCCGTCATTCCGGCGAAGGCCGGAAATCCATGAACGCCGCGGGTGCAGATTCGACCCGCTCCGTGTTCATGGATCCCGGATCAAGTCCGGGATGACGGCGGTCAATAATCCTCGTGCATCATGTCGATCTCGCGCACCCGGCGCTTCTGCCGGGCGGTTTCGACCAGCCGGCGAAGCTCCTCGCGGCGCTGGGCGGCGCGTTCGACGTGGCGAAGGACGAGCGGGGCGCCCCGGGTCGTCTCGTCGCTGGAGTGGACGGTGATGGTGCCGATCCCCGCCATCTGGTTGATCAGGCTGAAGTCCAGCCGAACGTCCTTCACCCGGTAGAGCTCGACCTCGTCGAGGCTCTTGATGAAGATGCCCTGGCGGACGATCAGCCGGTCCGGGCAGACGTCGTAGCGGGCGGCCAGGCTCTCGAACCATTTCCAAAGCACGATCCCCAGCGCCACGGCGGTGAGGACCATCGGCCAGGCACCGATCTCGGGCGGCGCGACCGCCGTGAGGAGGATCCCGACCGGCACGAGCGCGATGGTTCCCCAGCCCGCCAGGGTCCCGCGGAGCCAGCCCCAGGTCGAGGAGCGGAAGCTGTCGATCGGCTGTTCCATCATCTCTCCTTCTGAACTTGCCTCCCTGTTGCGAAGCGACGGGGAGGGGGACCACCCGCAGGGGTGGTGGAGGGGTAACTGGAACCGGCCTGTGCCGCTACCCCTCTACCCCGCTGCGCGGGGTTCGCCTCCCCATCTGCGATGGGGAGGCAAGTCACTTCAATGCACCGCCCGGTCCTGCCGCTCGCCCTTGGAGGCGAGCGAGAAGCGGGGTTCCGGGGCGGCGAGCGTCCCCATGATCAGCTTGGCGGCGTAGGCGCCGACGGACGGGCCGTGCTTGAAGCCGTGGCCCGACCCGGCCCCCACCAGCGCGACGTTGGGCCGGCGCGGATGGATGTCGATCAGCAGGTCGCCATTGGCGCTGTTCTCATATTGGCAGACCCGCGCTTCGTTCAGCGGCGCGCCCCTGAGGCCCGGGAAGCGGCGCTCCATATAGGCGCGCACCTCGGCCAGCGCGGCGGGGGAGGGGGTGCGGTCGCCCGTGTCCGGGTCCATCGGCGGCCCATGCAGATCGTGGGCGATCTTGAAGCCGCGGCCCTCGAGGTCCGGAAAGCCGTAGTAGATGTCGCCGGCGTTGAAGTCCGCCCAGCCAGGCAGGGCGGCCGGGCCGAAGCGCGGGTCGCCGGGCTCGGGGCGGAAGAAGAAGATCTCCTGGCGGGTGGGGAAGATCCTTCGGCCCAGCAGGTCCGGGAACAGCTTGGGAAGCCAGGGGCCGCAGGCGAAGACGAAGCGGCCGGCGGAGACCGTCTCGCCCTGCATCCTGATGCGCTTCAGCGGACCGCCGCCGCTCCCCGGCGGCTCCACCGCGCCGACTCGATATTCGCCCCCCGCCGCGACGAACTCGGCGACCATCGTCTGCACCGCCCGCCGCGCCATCAAGGCTCCGAACTCCGGCTCCCACAGGCCCAGCTCAACCCCGTCGAAGTCGATCATCGGGAACCGGCGGCGCATCTCGCCCCGCTCCAGCAATTGGGTGGGAAGCCTGAGGCGCCGGTGCACCTCGATCGTCTGGCGGACGTAATCCTCCGCCTTGGGAAAGAAGAAAAGCACCCCCGCCCGGTGAAACAGCGGAAGCTCGGCGCGGGCGGAAAGGGCGCTCCACTCGGCAAGGGAGTCCCAGGCCATGCGGGTGTAGACCTCGTCCGCCCCGTAGCTTCCCCGGGTCAGCCGCGATTCGCCGCCGGAGGAGGCGCGGGCATTGCCGGGACCCCAGGCGTCGACGAGCAGCACCCGCCGGCCCGCGCGCTGCAGCGCTCGCGCCGTGCACGCGCCGAACACGCCCGCGCCGACCACGACGATCTCAGGCGAGCGGCCGGCCGCCAGCGCCGGCGCCTCCAGCGGGCCGGCCGCGACCGCCGCCGCTCCCGCTCCCGCCTTGATCGCCGATCGGCGCGTCATCCTCGCCATCCACTCCTCCCGAGAGGCAGCATTTGGCTTCCCGGAAGGATAGTCAAGAAGAGCCGGGGCGCCGCCTGTAACGCTGGTGCAACACCGTGGCAGATTTTCCGGGCCCGGCCGCGCCGCGCCTTGATCTCCCGCGCCGCCCGAGGAAGAGTTGTTGCGCAGTCACAACGAAGGGGATCGCAGGATGGCTCGTCACTGGAACCGCAACGCCGTCGGCAAGGCCGTCTTCCTGGCCGGCGCCTCGTTCGCCGCCTGCATCGCCGCCGCCGCGCCGGCTCATGCCCAGACCGAGGCTGAGCAGGAGGCGCAGGCCGAGAACCGGGCGGCCGACGAGGCGGGCGACGATTCCACCATCTACGTCACCGCCACCAAGCGCGAGACGACCCTGCTCGAGGTTCCCTTCTCGATCAACGCCCAGACCGAGAAGGACATCCAGCGGCTCGGCGCCGGCACCATCGAGGATCTGTCGCGCAACGTCGCGGGCCTCAACGTCCAGAATCTGGGCCCCGGCCAGAGCCAGGTGTCGATCCGGGGAGTCTCGGCCGGCCAGATCATCCGCGACCAGCCGGGCGTGAAGGAGCAGGTCGGCGTCTATCTCGACGAATCGGTGGTGTCGCTGTCGCTGTTCCAGCCGGACCTCGACCTGTTCGATCTCAACCGGGTGGAGACGCTCCGCGGCCCGCAGGGCACCCTCTTCGGCTCCGGCTCGGTCGGCGGCACCATCCGCTACATCACCAACCAGCCGACGGTCGAGCGGGTCGAGGGCCTGGTCGAGGGCAATCTGAACCTGGTCGGCGGCGACAGCCTCGGCGGCCACATCAAGGGCGCGGTCAACGCGCCGCTCGGCGATCATGCGGCCGTTCGGGCCGTCGCCTACCACACCGAATATGCCGGCTTCATCAACGCTCGCCGCGAGGGCGGAGCGATTGACGAGAACGTCAACGACGGCCGCCGCACCGGCGGCCGAATCGCGGTGCTGCTGCAGCCGACGCCGAACATCTCGGTCACTCCGCGGATAGTCTATCAGGAAGTGCGCGCCCACGGCTTCAACCGGCAGGAGGTCTACAACCTCTACGCGAACCAGTTCACGACGACCCGCCCGGCGGTGACGTTCCGCGAGCGCGAGCAATTCCTGCTGCTCGACGAGAAGTTCGCCGACAATACGTTCCTCGCCGACCTTACCGCCAGCGCCGAGACCGGAGGGGTCGAGATCACTTCGGTCACGACCTATATCAACCGCGACATCCTGGTCAGCCGCGACGCCAGCGCGCTGACCGGCAGCGTGTCGGTGGATCTCGGCTTCCCGACGGCCGGAGTGATGCTCCCCTCGAACCTGGTCGACACCACCGATCTCAAGACCTTCACTCAGGAGCTTCGTCTTTCCTCCGCCGGGGACGGCCCCTTCCAGTGGGTGATCGGGGGCTTTTATTCCGACGTGAACCGCCTCTACTCGCAGCGGCTTCCGACCCCGGGCTACGAAGCCTTCACCGATGCGCGCCTCGGGGCGGGAGTATCCGCCTCGGTCAGGAACGGCTTCCCGGCCGACTCGCCGTACAACGCCGATCTGCCCTACGACATCAAGCAGAAGGCCGTGTTCGGCGAGGCGAGCTACGACATCACCGAAGCGCTGACGGCCACCGCCGGCCTTCGCTACTACGATTTCAAGGAGGTTCGCAGCTTCCGTTCCGGCGGCCTCTTCGCCAACGGCGACAATCAGACCGACCAGACCAAGTCGGACGGTTTCTCCCCCCGGCTGCTGCTCAGCTACGAAGCCGCCGACGACGTCATCATCAACCTCCAGGCATCCAAAGGCTTCCGCCTGGGCGGAGTGAACGATCCGCTCAACGAAGGCCTGTGCAGCGCCCAGGACCGGATCGATTACGGCGGCTTCGACCGCTATGACGACGAGACCCTGTGGAACTACGAAGCCGGCGTGAAGTCGCAATTCGGCCCGATCAGCTTCAACGCCGCCGCTTTCTATACCAACATCAAGAACCTCCAGGTCACCGCCGACGCGGGGTCCTGCTCATCTAGAGTCGTGTTCAACGCGGACGCGCATACGATGGGGGTCGAGTTCGAGCTCACGGCGCGACCGACCCGCGGCCTCGACCTCTCGCTGGCCGGAAGCTTCGTCGAAGCCGAGTTCGACGAGACCAGGCTCAAGCAGAACGGCTCCGTCCTCGAAGGCATTCGCGACGGCAACCGGCTGCCGTCCGTACCCAAGTTCCAGGTCGCCGCGAGCGCCTTCTACAGCTTCCCCATCGGCGGCGGCGAGGAAGAGGCCTATTTCGGGGTCACCTTGCAGCATGTCGGCACCCGCTTCACCCAGCCCGGCGACCAGGAGAACAACCCGCGCACCTTCGTCCACGGCCTGCCCTTCGGCGGCGCCCCCGCCGGAGCGTCGACCACCCTGGATCTCAAGCTGCCCGATTATCAGCTGCTCAACCTGAGCGCCGGAGCGGAGCTCGGGAACGGGCTGGAGTTCATGGTCTACCTGAACAACGTGCTCGACGAGAACGCCATCCTCGCCTTCGACAGGGAGCGCGGCGGCCGCGCCAGGCTCGGCTTCCACGTCGGCCAGCCCCGCACGTTCGGCCTCACCGTCCGCCAGCGCTTCTAAAGGGTCGAAAGCGAAAATCCTCCCCGCGATTTCGCGGGGAGGATTGAGTACGCCCACTCACCCCGCCGGCGGAAGGGCGCGCGCGACCATCGGCTTCGGCGCCAGCCAGGTGGCCGCGGCCCGGCGCACGTCTTCCAGCGTCAGCGCCTCGAGATCCGGGCGCAATCCGGTGAGCTCGCGCATCGCCGACGGTTCCGTCGCCGCATAGGTGATTGCCGAGGCCCAGGAAGCATTGTCCCGCTGGGCCTGGTCGGCCGAGGCCAGGATCGGAGTGCGGGCGGCATCCACCTCCGCCTGGGTGATCGTCCCTTTGGCGAGGTCCCCCGCCACCGCCAGCGCCGCCTCGACGAGCGGCCTCAGCTCGGCCGCGGTCGCTTCCAGGGAGACGCTGATCATGCCCTGGTCGGCATCGTCGGGAGAGGTCATCGCGACGCTCGGCGCATAGACCTTGCCCATCACCACCCTGACCTGGCGAAGCAGGCGGGTCTCGTAGATCGAGCGCAGCAGCAGGAGCGCATATTCCTCCCGCCGCCGCTCCGGTGTCGCGACGTAGAGCGGCCAGGCGAGGACCGCCGCCGCCTTGTCGGCGGGGCCGCGGTGGGTTTCCGTCACCGGCGCCGGCAAAGTCGCCGGGAAATAGCGGAACGGCCCGGGCGCCTTCGGCAAGGCCGGCAGCGGCGGGCGGGGCGGAAGGGCGCCGAAGGTGGTGGCCACCGCCTGCCGGGCCGCTTCCTCGGTCGTGTCCCCGACGATCGTCACCTCGATCGGCGACCGGGTCAGCACCGGCTTCAGCATCCGCTCGAAGTCGGCGGCGCGGTAGGCGGCGATCCGCTCGCGCGGCGGCATCGATTCGCGGCCGGGGAAGAGGGTCCTCTCCAGCGCCAGGCCGGCCACGAACGACGGGTCGGTGCCGAACATGCGATAGCCAAGGTCGAGCGCCGTCGGCAGCTTCTCGTCGATCAGCGGGCGGAAGCCCGGATCGGTCATGTAGGCGGCGAGCAGGCGCATCTGCTGGTCGACAGTGTCGCTCAGCGTGCTGCTGCTCATCACGAAGGTGGTGGGCCGGGCCTCGAGAGTGAATGCCCAGGTCGTGTTGGCGAGCGCGGAGCCGATGTCGGCATAATCCATCTTGCCCAGCCCGCCGCTCGGGAACAGGCCCGCGGCAAGCGACATCGGAGCACGGTCGGCGACGCTGAGGCCGCGCTCGCCGTGGCCGAAGCGGACCCGGATCTCGACTCCGCCGGATTCGAAATCGGTCTGCTTGAAATTGAGCGCGACTCCATTCTTGAAGAGGATCCGGGTGAAATCGGGACGAACCTCGCGCGAAGCCACCTTTCCGCGCTTGCCGAATTTCCAATAGGCCCATTCCGCCGTCTCGCGGTCGGCGAAGGTCGCGAGCGGCGCCGCCTTCTCGTTGGTCTGCCAGGCCGCCGTGAGCTCCTGCGGAGTCACTTTGACCGGTCCGGTCAGAACCAGCAGCGGGCCGTTGCCGCTCCAGTCCGCTTCGAAGGCGCGCTTGACGTCGGCCGGAGTCACTCCCGCCACCAGGAGGTCATAGACCCGCATCGCCTCCTTGGGGTCGAGGTACGGCGTCCCCGTCATCTCGGCCTCGACGATCGCCTGGGCGAGGTCCCGGGTCGCCCGGGTCCCGCTCTTGTACACGGCGGCGCGCAGCCTCGATCGAAGCTGCTCGGCGGCGGTTTCGACCTCGACGGGCGTCGGCCCGGCTTCCGCGAAGCGGCGAAGCTCCGCCTGCGCTTCGGCGAGCCCCTCGCGCCACTTGCCCTGGTTGGGCACCGCCACGAGGCAGGCGATCCGGGCGTCGGGCAGGTCCCTGTTGACGAAGGGACCGGCTCCAAGCAGCGTGGATCCCGCCTTGGCCGTGGATTGCGAGGCCCGCTCCGAGAGGATCGTCACCCAGAGCTGGGAGAGGGTTTCGCGCCGCATCCGCTCCAGGCTGAACTCGCGCGGCCCGTCGAGAGGCGCCACCCGGCAGGCGCTCCCGGCGAGAGGCAATGACGGTCCGTTCCTAGTGAAGGCGTCGAGCCCGCGCTCGGCCATCCGGGCCGGCTTCGCGCGGGCGCCCGGGGCGCCTCTTCCGGTCCAGCTGCCGAAGGCCGCCTGCGCCGCCTTCAGCAGGACCTCCGGATCGGCATCCCCGACGATGACCAGGGCGGCGTTCTCCGGCCGGTACCAGCGATCGTAAAAGGCCTGAAGGCCCGCCGGGGTCGCCCCCCGAACCGAGGCCTCCGTTCCGCCCGTGTCCCGACCGAACGAGCGCAGGCCCGGCCCCTGGAACCGGGCGGCTTCACGCCCGACGATCGTCGCCGGACTGGACCGCGCGCGGATTTCGGCGACGACCACGCCTTTTTCCAGATCGACCGCCGAAGGAGCGAACAGGATGCCGTCCGCGGCGCCGCGAAGCCATTCGAGCACCTTCGCGACGGCGGCGGGATCCGCGGTGGGCACGTCCATCTGATAGATGGTCGATTCAAGGCCCGTCACCGCATTCTCGTCGCGGCCGAAGGCTACTCCGAGGTTCGCGAACCTCGTGTCGAGCGACCCCTCGGGAGCCTGGCGGGTGGACCGGAACGCCATGTGCTCGACGAAATGGGCGAAGCCGAGCTCGCCTTCCTCCTCGTCATAGCTGCCGGCCCTGATCGCGAGTCGGATCGAAACCGCCTTCGCTGGCGAGCCGTTGCGCATGATCGAATAGCGCAGGCCGTTGGCGAGCACTCCCGTCCTGACGGCGGAGTCCGGGCTCGCCTTCGCACCGGCGGGCAGGGGATCGATCGCACGCGCCGGCGCGCACAGGAGAAGCAAGGCCGCTGCCGCGGCCAAAGCACGGCCCAAAGCGCCGAAGGTCATTTCAAAAATCCCCGCTGGTTCGCCGGTCAACTACCGGAGAATACGCCGTTTCTCAACCACTCAGGAGCGCGTCTTGAGCTGGTCCCGGATTTCCCGAAGGACCAGCAGCTCGTCGCTCGGCGCCGCCGCCGCCGCCTCCGAACGCAGGTTCAGCCGGGTCGCCGCCTTCACCAGCTGATAGATGGCGAAGGCCAGGATCAGGAAGGTGACGAGGGCGGTGGCGAACTGCCCGTAGCCGATCATCGGAACGCCCGCTTCCTTCAGCGCCGCATAATTGTTCGGATCGCCGGAATATTCGGCGGGGATCGGGCCGAGGCGGACGAAATAGCTCGAAAAGTCGAGCCCGCCGAACAGCCAGCCGATCATCGGCATGATGATGTCGCTGGTCAGCGAGGTGACGATCGTCGCGAACGCCGCTCCGATGATCACCGCCACCGCCAGGTCGAGCACATTGCCCCTGGAGATGAATTGCCTAAATCCGGACATGGTTCGCGCCCCCTTGATGATCGGTGCAGCTTCGTAACCCGCTCGGCCGATGCCGTCACCCCGGCGCAAGCCGGGGCCTCGCCGGGTCAAGGGCTTCCGCGCCCTCGTCTCGCCGAGGCGCCGGCTGTCGCCGGGGTGACGCTTACTTCGATCGGGTCAATGCCCGCCGTGCGGCGCCTCGTCGGCGGCGGCCACCACCGGCGCCTCGATGGTGATCGGGGGTGCCACGTTGAACGAGAAGGTGAGCGGGATCCGGTCGCCGGCTTTCACCTTGGAGCTGATCCCGAAGAGCATCGCGTGCCGCCCCCCCGGCTCGAAGACGAGCTCGCCGCGGCTCGGGAATTCGATCTCCTTGTGCTGCTTCATCTTCGCCTTGCCGTCACTCGTGCTCGTCTCGTGCAGCTCGATCCAGCGCGCCGAAGGGCTGGAGATGCCGACCAGCCGGGTGCCCTCGCTCCCCGCCTCCATCCGGAAATAGGCCCCGCCGGGACGGCTCTTCGCGGCCGGCAGCCGGACCCAGACGTCGTTCACCCGGACCGATCCGTCCGCCGGCGGCCGGTCGCAGCCCGCGAGAATCGCCGCCGCGGCGAGGGCCGCGGAAACGTGGCTTTTGAGCATCTTCTTCATCGCCGCCGCTCCGTAGCGGCGCCCGCACTTCTTGTCGCGTCGGAATCCACCCCTATATCGCTTCCGAAACACTCCGCGGGCCTCTCTCGAAGGCCGCAGGGGTGCGGTAAACAATTGGGGCACAAGAGGATTAACATGGCAAGAGTCATCGGAATCGACCTCGGCACGACCAACAGCTGCGTCGCCGTGATGGAAGGGGGCAAGCCCAAGGTGGTCGAGAATGCGGAAGGTGCGCGCACCACGCCTTCGATCGTCGCCTTCGCCAAGGACGGCGAGCGGCTGGTCGGCCAGCCGGCCAAGCGCCAGGCGGTCACCAACCCCGAGAACACGGTGTTCGCCGTGAAGCGCCTGATCGGCCGCCGCTTCGACGATCCAATCACCAAGAAGGACACGGAGCTCGTCCCCTACAAGATCAGCCGCGGCCCCAATGGCGACGCCTGGGTCAATGCCGGCGACAAGGATTACAGCCCGTCCCAGATCTCCGCCTTCATCCTCCAGAAGATGAAGGAAACCGCCGAATCCTATCTCGGCGAGAACGTCACCCAGGCGGTGATCACCGTGCCCGCCTCTTTCAACGACGCCCAGCGCCAGGCGACCAAGGACGCCGGCCAGATCGCCGGCCTCGAGGTGCTGCGCATCATCAACGAGCCGACGGCTGCGGCGCTGGCCTACGGCCTCGACAAGCAGGACGGCAAGACGATCGCGGTCTACGATCTGGGCGGCGGGACGTTCGACATCTCGGTGCTCGAGATCGGCGACGGCGTGTTCGAGGTGAAGTCGACCAACGGCGACACCTTCCTGGGCGGCGAGGATTTCGACGCCAAGATCGTCGACTACCTGGCCGACGAGTTCAAGAAGCAGGAAGGAATCGACCTTCGCGGCGATCGCCTCGCGCTCCAGCGCCTCAAGGAAGGCGCCGAGCGGGCGAAGATCGAATTGAGCTCGGCGCAGACCACCGAGGTCAACCTGCCCTTCATCACCGCCGACCAGAACGGGCCCAAGCACCTGGTCAAGACCATCACCCGCGCCGATCTGGAGCGGCTGGTCGAGGACCTGATCAAGCGCACGCTCGATCCGTGCAAGAAGGCGCTCGCCGACGCCGGCGTGAAGTCCGCCGATATCTCGGAGGTCGTCCTCGTCGGCGGAATGACGCGCATGCCGCGGGTCCGCCAGATCGTTCAGGACTTCTTCGGCAAGGAGCCGCACACCGGGGTCAACCCGGACGAGGTCGTCGCCATGGGCGCCGCCATCCAGGCCGGAGTCCTTCAGGGCGACGTCAAGGACGTTCTCCTGCTCGACGTCACTCCGCTGAGCCTCGGGATCGAGACCCTGGGCGGAGTCTTCACCCGGATGATCGACCGCAACACCACCATTCCGACCAAGAAGTCGCAGACCTTCTCGACCGCCGAGGATGGCCAGAACGCGGTCACCATCCGGGTCTTCCAGGGTGAGCGCGAGATGGCCGCGGACAACAAGATCCTCGGCCAGTTCGACCTCGTCGGGATCCCGCCCGCGCCGCGCGGAGTGCCGCAGGTCGAGGTCACCTTCGACATCGACGCCAACGGCATCGTCCACGTGTCGGCCAAGGACAAGGGCACCGGCAAGGAGCAGCAGATCCGGATCCAGGCCTCGGGCGGCCTCGCCGATTCCGACATCGAGAAGATGGTCCGGGAAGCCGAGCAGTTCGCCGAGGAGGACAAGAAGCGCCGGGAAGGGGCCGAGGCGAAGAATAGCGCCGAGGGTCTCGCCCACAGCACCGAAAGGCAGCTGGCGGAGCATGGCGACAAGGTCGACGAAGCCCTCAAGGCCGAGATCCAGGCCGCCATCGACGAGACTCGCCAGGCGGTTCAGGGCGGCGACATCGAAGCGATGAAGTCGAAGACCGCGGCGCTCAGCCAGGTCGCGATGAAGCTCGGCCAGGCAATCTACGAGAAGGAGCAGGCCGGAGCGGCCGGCGGCGCTTCCGACGACAGCGGCTCGGCCCAGGGCGGCGAAGCCGGGGCCGGCGAAGAGGAAGTGGTCGACGCCGAATTCTCCGAGGTCGACGACGAAAACAAGGGCTGAGGCTGATATGGGGCGCGTCATCCCGGCGAAAGCCGGGACCTCAGGGAGGAAAGGCTCAGCCCTTCCCCCCGAGACCCCGGCTTCCGCCGGGGTGACGCGTCCCTGCCGTGCAGGGCCGCGTCATGACTGAAACCGATTATTACAATCTGCTCCAGGTCGAGCGCGGCGCCGACGAGCGCACGCTCAAGACGGCCTATCGCCGCCTCGCCATGGAATGCCATCCGGACCGCAATCCGGGCTGCAAGGACAGCGAGGCCAAGTTCAAGGCGATCAACGAGGCTTATGATTGCCTGAAGGACCCGCAGAAGCGGGCCGCCTACGACCGCTTCGGCCACGCCGCTTTCCGCAACGGCGGGATGGGCGGCGCGGGAGCCCAGGATTTCGGCTCGTTCAGCGACATCTTCGAGAACATTTTCGGAGAATTCATGAACGGCCAGCAGGCCGACCGCCGCTCCAACGCGCTTCGCGGTTCGGACCTGCGCTACGACCTCGAGATCACGCTCGAGGATTCCTATGCGGGCAAGCAGGTGGAGCTGCGGATCGACACCACCGCCAGGTGCGAGCCTTGCGAGGGCTCAGGGGCGAAGTCGGGCACCGGCGCGCGCCCGTGCACGATGTGCCACGGCCGTGGCCAGGTCCGCGCGCAGCAGGGTTTCTTCGTCGTCGAGCGCACTTGCCCGACCTGCCGCGGCGCCGGCCAGGTCATCGCCGACCCGTGCGAGAAATGCCGGGGCGAGGGCCGGGTCGAGCGGCAGCGCTCGCTCGACGTGCGGATCCCCGCCGGAGTCGATGAGGGCACCAGGATCCGCCTCGCCGGCGAGGGCGAGGCCGGCGCCCGCGGAGGGCCGAACGGCGACCTCTACATCTTCATCCACCTCTCCCGCCACGCCTTCTTCCAGCGCGAGGGCACGACGCTCTTCGTCCGCTGCCCCGTCAGCATCACGACCGCCGCATTGGGCGGCTGCATCGACGTCCCCGGCCTCGACCGGCGGAAGCATTCGATCCAGATCCCCGCCGGCATCCAGTCGGGCAAGCAGATCAGGCAGCGCGGCGCGGGCATGCCGGTCATCAACGGCCGCGGCCATGGCGACATGGTCATACAGGTCGAGGTCGAGACCCCGACCCGTCTCAGCGCCCGCCAGAAGGAATTGCTTCAGGCCTTCCGTGAGACGGAGACCGGCGAGGAATGCCCGGCGAGCAAGAGCTTCTTCGGCAAGCTGAAGGGCCTCTTCGACGGCTGAGCCGGGCTCCGGCGCATTAGAGCGCCGGGCGGTAATTTGCATCGTCATCGCGGTTTTGACCCGGGATCCACCTTCTTCCCGGCCGTCGCGGCAAGGTAAGGTGGATGCCGGATCAAGTCCGGCATGACGAGGCGGCGCGGATTTAGCGCACGATGCTCTAGTTGCGCCCAGTGGCGGCGATCAGCTTTCGCACCTCCTCCTCGACGGCGCCGTCGTCCGCGAGATCCACCTTAAGCGGGATCGCCGGCGTGTATGGTCCAAGCTGCCTCGGCACGTAGCTGGAATAGGCCTGGAGGCTGGAAAAGCTGGACAGGCCGGAGGGCAGGTCCGTGACTATGTAGTTCGAATAATGGGTGTTGGCGCTGGTCTCCTGGCCGACGTGGGTGGAGCCGAGGTCGCGGAACAGCCGCGCCGCCTGCAGGCACGAGCTGAAGCAGATGCGGTCGGTGATGAGGATGACGTTTGGCGGCCGCCGCGGCCGGTCCCGGCTGCGCAGCCGCGCCGCCGCGTCGATGGTCACGGGTCCCTCGGCAAGCGGAACCCCGCGTTCCAGCGCCGCCTTGATCGCGTCCCGCTGGGCCGTCATGCCGAGGACGCCGGGATGATCGGGGGTGAACAGGCGAGCGGCGCGTTCGACATAGCCCTCCGCCGTCCGGAGCGTCGTCGGCGAGGCGCGCCAGATCATCTTCTGCGGCTCCCGCGCCCCCTTCGGGCGGGCGGCCGAGTCGACCCGCGCGGTGCCGAAGATCACCTCCGCGATCCGGTCGCTGATGAACGAGGCGCCGCCGTCGTTGCCGCGCAGGTCCAGGACGATCAGGGGCGCGCGCCGCAAGTCGGCCTGCCGCGCCTCGACCTGCTTCATCAATGGAAAGGCCGCGCCGGACTGGGTGCCGAGCCGGATCCACCATCCGCCTTCGAACGGCCGCAGCGCCGTCTCCTGCGAAGCGAAGGGCCCGAGCCTTGCGAACTGCTTCGCCAGATCGCCGCTACCGATGCGACGCCAGTCCAGCCGGTGCATCGACGTTTTCCCGTCGGGGAGACGGAATTGGCACGCCTGCGGCCTCGGCTGGTGCGGGTTGCCGCTGTCGAGGAGAAGCGACGAAGACGCCTTCATCCGCTGCGCGCTCACCGCCCAGGCCGGAGTGAAAGGCGCGAGCGCCGCCGCCGCCAGCGCGTCAGGGCTCTTGCCGTCGCACGAGATCAGCTCGGCTCCCGCTTCCGGCGAATCCGCTTTACCGCCGGCGACAACCTTCCAGCCACCGCTCCGGCTGGAGATGAGGAAGCCCGGCCAGAAATGGTCCGGCCGCACCCAGGTCGAGCTTGCGATATGGGGATCGTCGAAAGCCGCGGCGAAACGGTCGAGCGCGGCCCGATAGCCGCCGAAGGTGCGCGCGGACCGTGCCATCGACCGCGCTTGCGCATAGCCGTCGCGCAGCTGGCCGAGGAACGTGGCGTCCCCCCCGGCCGGCACCGCGCCCGGATGCGTCTCCTCGATGAACGCGCGAGCGGCTTCCAGATCTTCCTGCGCCATTCGGCTCCAGGCCTCGGACTGGGCGAGCGCGGGAGGGGTGTACCCGGCGAGCGCGGCGAATACGGCGCCTGCGACGGCCACGAAGGCTCCACCTGCTGAACGGACCATCGAAGCCTCCGCCTGTGCGCGGGCAGGCTAGCCCGCGCGGCGAGCCTCAACAATGGCTTTCGCGCGAAACGGTCGCGAAGCAGGTGCCTGCCGGCCCCGCAGGCGCTATGGTGCCGGAATGCGCCTCCCGCTCCTCCTCCTCTTCGCCCTCGCCGCCGCGTCCTGCGCCTCCACGCCGCGCGGCGCTCCCGCCACCTTCGCCAACCCGGTCCTCGACTCCGATTTCCCCGATCCCGCCGTGTTGCGGGCCCCGGACGGCTTCTACTACGCCTACGCCACCCAGGCCGAGCGCGACGGGAAGATGGCCAACCTCCAGGTCGCCCGCTCCCGCGATCTCGCGCAATGGGAGCATCTCGGCGACGCGCTCCCGGTAAAGCCCGCCTGGGCCGGCAAGACCCAGGATTTCTGGGCGCCCCACGTCGCCCGGCACGACGGGCGCTATTTCCTTTATTATTCCGCCAAGCCCGACGACGCCCTCGCCGACGACAAGAAAGGCCTTTGCCTCGCCGTCGCCACCTCGGAGCGGCCGGAAGGGCCGTTCACCGACATCGGGCGGCCGCTCCAGTGCGGCCCGGGCTTCGTCAACATCGACCCGATGTCCTACGACGATCCCGCGACGGGCAAGCGCCTGCTCTACTGGGGCTCGGGCTTCGAGCCGATCAAGGTGCGCGAGCTGGCGGCCGACCGCATTTCCTTCGCTCCGGGCAGCGCGGTGACCGACCTCGTCCGGGCCGACGCGAAGGTCGATTATCACAGGCTCGTCGAAGGCGCCTGGATCGTCCGCCGCGGCGGCTATTACTACCTTTTCTATTCGGGCGACAATTGCTGCGGCAAAGACATCCGTTACGCCGTGATGGTGGCGCGTTCGCGAAGCGCCACCGGCCCGTTCGAGCTTCGCCCCGAGCCCATCCTGGCGCGGGACGGCAAGTGGATCGGCCCCGGCCACAACAGCGTGATCGAAGACGGGAGGGGCGACAGCTGGATCGTCTATCACGCAGTCGATGCCGCGCGGCCGCGCACCAAGGCGACGGATGAGATCAACACCCGCCGGGTCATGCTCATCGACCGGATCGTCTGGAAGGACGGCTGGCCCGCCGTGGAAGGCCCGACGACAGGACCGCAAAAGCGCCCGAAGAACTAGCTCGTCGGCCGCTTGAGCATCGGCCGCTAATCCGCACCGCATTGTCATGCCGGACTTGATCCGGCATCCACCTTTCGTAAGACGGCGCGAGAAGGTGGATCCCGGATCAAGTCCGGGATGACGAGGCAAAGTTGATGCCGAGCGCTCTAGCCGCGCGCGGGGATCTCAACCCCACGCTGCACCGCCGGCCGCGCCAAACCCCGTTCAAGCCAGGCCGGGACATTGGTCAGCGAGTCGAACCCGACCAGCTCGCCCGCCTCGTAGAAGGTGACGAGGTTGCGCACCCAGCCGAGCGTCGCGACGTCGGCGACGCTATATTCGCGCATGATCCACTCGCGCCCTTCGAGCCGGCTCTCTAGAACTCCCAGCAGCCGCTTCGACTCGTCGACGTAGCGCTGCAGCGGCCTTTTGTCCTCGATCGCCTTGCCCGCGAAGCGGTTGAAGTAGCCGACCTGGCCGAACATCGGCCCCACCGCCGCCATCTGGAAGAAGACCCACTGGATCGCCTCCCACCGCCGCGCCCGATCGGCGGGGATGAGCTTCCCCGTCTTGTCGGCCAGATAGAGAAGGATCGCCCCGGATTCGAACAGTGCCAGCGGCTTGCCGCCCGGGCCGTCGGGATCGATGATCGCGGGGATCTTGCCGTTCGGGTTGAGCGACAGGAATTCGGCAGTCCAGGTCTCGTTCTTCGCGATGTCGATCATGTGCGGCTCGTAGGGCAGGCCGGTCTCCTCGAGCATGATCGACACCTTCACGCCGTTGGGCGTGTTGAGCGAATAGAGCTGGAGCCGGTCGGGATGCTCGGCCGGCCAGCGGCGCGTGATCGGGAAGGCGGAAAGGTCGGTCATCGGTCACTCCCGTCATGCCGGGGTTGATCCGGCATCCATGAACAGGGTCAGTGTTTCAGCTGGACAGGTCAGTGTTCACGGACGCCGGATCAAGTGTGGGACGACGGCTCCCCGAACACCCGCTCGAAGATCGTGTCGACATGCTTGAGATGGTAGCCGAGGTCGAAGCTCTCCTCGAGCCGCTCCGGCGGAAGCAGCGCCGACACCTCCGGATCGGCCTTCAAAAGCTCCAGGAGCGACAGCGCCCCGCCGCTTTCCCACACCTTCATCGCGCTCCGCTGGACGAGGGAATAGGCCTGCTCCCGGCTGGCTCCGGCCTGGGTGAGCGCCAGCAGGACCCGCTGCGAGTGGACGAGGCCGCCCATGAGGTCGAGGTTCCTCTGCATCCGCTCGGGGTAGACGAGCAATTTGTCCATCACCCCGGTGAGCCGGGCGAGCGCGAAGTCGAGGGTGACCGTCGCGTCCGGTCCGATGTAGCGCTCCACAGAGCTGTGGCTGATGTCGCGCTCGTGCCAGAGGGCGACGTTCTCCAGCGCCGGATTGACATAGGCCCGGACCATTCGCGCGAGGCCGGTGAGGTTCTCGGTCAGCACCGGGTTGCGCTTGTGCGGCATGGCCGAGCTGCCCTTCTGCCCGGGCGAGAAATATTCCTCCGCTTCCAGCACTTCGGTGCGCTGCAGGTGGCGAACCTCGGTCGCAAGCCGCTCGACCGAGGACGCGATAACTCCGAGAGTCGCGAAATACATGGCGTGGCGGTCGCGCGGAATGACCTGGGTCGAGATCGGCTCCACCCGAAGCCCCATCTTCCCGGCGACATGCGCCTCGACCCGCGGGTCGACGTTGGCGAAGGTGCCGACCGCGCCCGAAATGGCGCAGGTCGCGATCTCGTCGCGCGCCGCCGCCATCCGTACCCTCGCCCGGGCGAACTCGGCATGAGCGAAGGCGAGCTTGAGGCCGAAGGTCACCGGCTCGGCGTGGATTCCGTGGCTTCGGCCGATCGTCGGGGTGAGCTTGTACTCGAAGGCCCGCCGCTTCAGCACCTCGAGCAAAGCGTCGAGATCCTCGATCAGGAGGTCCGAGGCTCGCTTGAGCTGCACCGCGAGGCAGGTGTCGAGCACGTCGGAGCTGGTCATCCCCTGGTGGAGGAAGCGCGCCTCCGGCCCGACATGCTCGGCGACGCTGGTGAGAAAGGCGATGACGTCGTGCTTCACCTCGGCTTCGATCGTGTCGATCCGCTCGACGTCGAAACCGCCCTTGGCCCAGACCGCCTCGGCCGCCTCGCGCGGAACGATCCCGAGCTCGGCCATCGCGTCGAGGGCGTGGGCCTCGATCTCGAACCAGATCCGGAAGCGGGCTTCGGGCGCCCAGATGCTGCTCATCTGCGGCCGCGAGTAGCGGGGGATCATCGGCTTTCCTAACCTGCGTTGAGAAGAGGAGCGCCTAGCAAAGTCGTCCCGCGGCTTCAATGAGACGGGACTGGCGACGGATCCAAGAGGATAACTGATCTGTGTTGGCGAACTTGACTGGCCGGGAGGCGGAACGCGCCTCCGGCCGCGTCGTTTTTCTACTGAGCCTGCAGAGCCTTACTGCCCAAGGCCCGAGTTTTCAGTCGACATTGACGAAATCCAGAAAGGAAGATTCCGATGCTGAAATCCCTGTTGTTCGGCGGCGCGATGCTGCTCTCCATCCCCGCTCTGGCCCAGACCACCGGCTCCGGCTCCGGCTCCGGCTCCGGCGGCACCGGCACGACCACCAACGACCACGGTTCGATGCACGGCGCCCAGGGCACCGGGACCGCGACGACCGGCAGCCAGGTCAACGGCGGAGCGACGAGCTCGGCCCAGGGCGGGAACACCGGCCAGTCCGGTTCCGGCATGGGCACCGGCTCGACCGGCACCGGCACCGGCACCGGCATGGGCACTGGCACCGGAATGGGCACCGGCTCGGGCGGCACCGGAATGGGCACCGGGACGACCGGCAGCGGCATGGGCGCCGGCACCGCCAATTCCGGCATGGGCGACACCGGCATGGCGGCCGGCGCCGGCGCGCGCAGCTACCCGCTCTGCACCCGCACCCGCACCGACAGCTGCCGCCAGCGCGGCGGGCGGTAGTCCTCCCCGCGCGAAGCGGGGGGAGGGGGACCAGGCGAAGCCTGGTGGAGGGGGTGATGGCGGAAGCCTGCGCCATCTACCCCTCCACCCCGCTACGCCCTGCGGCTGCTGCGCAGCCGGTTCCGGCTTTCGCCTACACCCCCCTCCCCATCTGCGATGGGGAGGCGATCAGCCCAGTCCCCACCGATACCGCCCGGTGACCGGCCACGCGGCGAGCCCCTCCTCCTCGCGCGTCCCGGCCCCGATATTGTGGATGATCAGCCAGCCGTTCGCTCCGCGCCGGTCCGAGACCAGGCCGATATGGGGTGAGCGTCCGTCGACCAGCGAGGTGAAGATGTCGCCCGGCCGCCACCCCGGGGCGCCGGCGGGAACCGGCAGCGCCGCGCCCCGGCGCTTCAGCCAGGCCCGAAGGTTGGGCACCCGGCGATGGTCGATGTTCCGGTCCGGCGCGTCGAGGCCCCAGATCCGCGGATAGGCCCGGAAGGCCGAGCGCATGTCGGCGTTGACCAGCGCCTGCAGATCGAGTCCCAGCGAATCGCGATAGGCCCGAACGACGACGTCGGTGCAGACCCCGCGTTCCCTCGGCACGTCGCCGCCGGGGAAGGGCAGGGCTGTGTAGGCCGCGTCGTAGCGTGTGGTGACGCCGATCTGGGCGCGGGCGGCGGCGATCAGCTTCCCGGCCTTGCCGGGCGCCGGCGGAGACGGGGCGGGATCGGGTGCCCTCTGGCGGCAGCCGGTCAGCGCGAGGGAGGCGCCGGCGCCGAGGAGGAGGGTTCTGCGGTCCAGGTTAGTCACGTAGCGATGGTAGCACAGGGCGGCGTGAAGTCCTGCCCATGCGCAGCATGGGGAGGCAGATCGTCAGATCAAGCCGAGCGACTTCATGCTCGCGCACGTCCTCGCCCCGACGATGACATGGTCGTGCACGGAAACCCCGAGCGGCCGCCCCGCCTCCACGATCTCGCGGGTGAGGCGGATGTCCTGCTGGCTCGGCTGCGGATCGCCGCTGGGATGGTTGTGGACGAGGATGATCGCCGTCGCGTGATATTCAAGCGCCCGCCGGATCACCTCCCGGACGTAGACCGCCGCCTCGTCGACCGAGCCTTCCGACATGGGTTCGTTGCGGATCAGCATGTTCCTGGCGTTGAGGTACAGGATCCGCACCCGCTCCACCGCGAGGGCGCCCATGTCCGCCCGAAGATAGTCCAGAAGGGCCTGCCAGCTTCCCAGCACCGGCTGGTCCATCACCCGCGATTCGAGCAGCCTGAGCGCCGTCGCCTGAGCGATCTTGATCGCCGCCGCCGCGCCTTCGCTGACGTCGCCGACGCGCATGATCGCCTCGGCGTCGGCCGAAACCAGGCGGCCGAAGCCGCCGAAATCCCGGATCAGCTTCTTGGCGAGCGGCTTGGTGTCCCGGCGCGGCAAGGCCAGCGCAAGCAGATATTCAATAAGCTCATGCTCCAGGAGAGCCTCCGGCCCGCCCTCGAACAGGCGTCTCCTCAGCCGGGCGCGGTGGCCCCGGCCGTCGAGAGACTCGTCGGCCATAAGGGAAGATTAAGCTTGGCGGGCCTCATAGGCAAATGGCTTGACCTCGCCCCGCCAGACGGGGGAGGCATGCCAACCCCTCTCCCGTCCTTACGGGAGAGGAGGGGCCCAAGCCGAAGGCTTGGGAGGTGAGGGTCTTGCTGAGTCAGTGCTACAGACCCTCACCTCCCACCGCTTCGCGGCGGGTCCCTCCTCTCCCGCGAAAGGCGGGAGAGGGGAAAACTGCCGCTTCCGAAAGGTAACGGGGCGGAACGGGATCGGATGGAGGTTGAGGAAGCCGGTGGAGGAGGAGGCCGTAGTGACGGTGCGGCGGCGGCCGGTGAAGCGGCTGACGGCGCTCGCCCTGCTCGGCCTGCTCCTGCTCGCCCTCCTCATCGTCTGGACCCAGCGCCGGCCGATCGCCTCCGACTATATCGAGCGCGAGCTCGCCCGCCGCAACGTCCGGGCGACGTACGAGGTCAAGCAGATCGGCTTTCGAACCCAGCGACTCGAAAATCTGGTGATCGGCGATCCCGGTAACCCGGATCTCACCGCCCGTTGGGTGGAGGTCCGGCTGAGCTGGGGTGGACTGCGCCGGCCCAGGGCGAAGCTGATCACCGCGCGAGGAGTGCGGCTCAACGCCCGGCTGGGCAGGGACGGCAAGATCAGCTTCGGCGAGATCGATCGGCTGCTGCCGCCGCCCACCGGCCTGCCGTTCCGCTTGCCCGACCAGGAAGTCGACATCGCAGGATCGACGATCCGCTTCGACACGCCCGCGGGAAGGATCGGAATCGCTCTGGAAGGGAAAGGCAATCTCGCCGGCGGCTTCCGCGGCCGGATGGCGGCGGCGGCGCACCGGCTGCAGCCCGGCAGCTGCCGTCTCGGCTCGGTTAAAGGGGTCTGGAACGTCGGCGTGAACGAGCTGAAGCCGAGCTTCCGCGGCCCCGCTTCCGCCTCCTATCTGACCTGCGGGGATCAGCTGAAGGTAACCGATGTCGGGCTCGACCTCGCCGTCCAGCTCGCCCCCGGCCTGGACAGATGGAGGGGCGCCACCGAGGTCGGCGCCCGCAGGCTGTGGACGGACACGGCCGAGTTCAGCAACCTGGGCGGGCGTCTCGGCCTCGATGGCAACGTGGGGGCGACTCGCGGCGCCCTCGACCTTGGCGGTTACTTTGCCCGGATTGGTGAGATCCGCTCCCTGGGGCGCTCCAGCTTCAAAGGCCGTTATGCCTTGTCACTGGCCGATGGCGGCTTCACCCTGCTCGGCAAGGCCGACGCGCGCGAGGTCTCGGCTTGGTCACCCCTGACCGGCGCCTTCGCGGCCCTGAGGTCGGCCGCGGGGACTCCGCTCGAGCCGGTGGGCAAAGCGCTCGGCGCCGCCCTGGCCCGGGCCGCCGGCGACTTCGACGCCGACGCTACGCTCCGGCTCGTCAACGGCGGCGGCGTCGGAGGAGTTCGCTTCGAGCGGCTGAGCGTGGTCAGCCGGAGCGGCGCTCGGGTCGAGCTTGGGGGAGGGCAGGGGCTTACTTACTATTGGCCAAGCGGGCTGAGCCGCCTCGACGGAGACCTTACCGTCGCCGGCGGCGGCTTGCCCGCGATTCGGCTCAGCCTCGATCAGCCTCGGCCGGGGGCTCCGATCAATGGAAGCGGCCGGATCCAGCCGATGCGTGCCGGCGATTCGCGCCTCGCCCTGGGCGCCATCGCCTTCACCGCGGCGCCCGGCGGCCAGACCCGGGTGACCACGGTGGCGACGATCGATGGTCCGCTCGCCAACGGCTGGGTGCGCGGGCTGGTGCTTCCGATTTCCGGCCGCCTCGACGGCCGCGGCGGCTTCGCCTTCGGGACGGGCTGCACTCCGGCCCGGTTCGAGGCGCTCCGGATCGGCAGCCTCCGCCTCGGCCGGACGGCGCTGCCGTTATGCCCGTCGGGCCGGGCGTTGATCTGGAGGCGATCCGGCGGCCGCATCGAAGGCGGCGCCGAGCTTCGCTCGCCCCGCTTCGCCGGCACTTTGGGCGCCTCGCCGCTGAGCGTCTCGGCAAGCCGCCTTCGCTTCGGCCTCGCCGGCCCCGGCTTCACCGCCTCGGATCTGGAAGTCCGGCTCGCGGCCAACCGCCTCGATCTTGGCTCTCTCACCGGCGACTTCGGCAGCGCCGGAGTGACCGGCCGCTTCGGCGGCCTATCGGGCAAGCTCGCGAACGTCCCGCTGCTGATGAGCGGTGGCAGCGGCGCTTGGCGGGTGAGAGGGGCCGATCTCGAGATGACGGGCGAGATGCTCGTCTCGGACGAGCTCGGCCCGCCCCGCTTCTACCCCCTCATCACTCGCGACTTCCGGCTCACGCTCGCGGACAACCGGATCGCCGCCGGCGGCTGGCTGGACGATCCGGAGACCGGGACCCGGATCGTTCGGGCCGAGATCGGGCACGATCTCGCCACCGGCCGCGGCCGCGCCGATCTCGACGTGCCGGGCATCCGCTTCGACAAGGATTATCAGCCCGAGCAGCTCACTCGGCTCACAACCGGCGTGATCGCCCTCGTCAACGGTAGCCTGAAGGGCCGGGGCGGGATCAGCTGGGACGGCGAAGGCTCCCGCAGCAGCGGCGCCTTCTCGACGGACGACATGGATTTCGCCGCCGCCTTCGGACCCGTCGAGGGGCTTTCGACGACGCTCCATTTCACCGACCTGCTCGGCCTCGCCAGCGCGCCCGGCCAGCAGGCGGAAATCGGCCTCGTCCGGGCCGGAATCGACGTCCTCGACGGACGGCTGCGCTACCAGCTCCTGCCCGGCCTGCAGGTGAAGGTCGAGAGCGGGCGCTGGCCGTTCGCCGGCGGCGAGCTGATCCTCGAGGAGACGATCCTCGATTTCTCCAGGCCGTCGGCAAAGCGCCTGACTTTCCGGGTCGAAGGCCTCGACGCCGCGCTCTTCATCCAGAAGATGGAGTTCGCCAACATCACCGCCACCGGCACTTTCGACGGGGTGATCCCGATGGTGTTCGACGAGCGCGGCGGCCGGATCGTCGGCGGCCGCCTCGTCGCCCGGCCGGAAGGCGGAACCCTCTCCTACATTGGCGAGCTCACCGACAAGGAGCTCGGAGTCTACGGAAAGCTCGCCTTCGACGCGCTCAAATCGATGCGCTACTCGAAGCTGACCATCGCCCTCGACGGAGCGCTCGAAGGCGAGTTCGTCGCCGGCATCGAGCTCGACGGGGTCGCCCGCGACCAGATCCTCACCGTCGCCCCGGCCGGCGGGTTGAGGGGCATGGTCGCGAGCCGGGCGCTCGGCCAGCTCGCCAAGATCCCGTTCGAGTTCAACATCACCGTGAAGGGCCCCTTCCGCGCCCTCATCGGCACGATGCGCTCGCTCCACGACCCGACCCTGCTCATCCAGTCGACGCTCCCGGACCTGATCCGGGGCAAGCCGGAAGAGCCCCCCTCCGTTCAGCCCCAGGAAAGCGAGATCGTGCGATGAACCGGTCGTTGTTGACGTTGATGCGTGGCGGTGCGACGCAGGGCGCGATGAGACGGATGAAGATCCTCCTCGCCGCGCCGGTTGTTCTCGGCTCGGCCGGATGCGTTCAGGTGAGCGCTCCGGAGAAACCGATCGAGATCAATCTCAATATCAACATCAGGCAGGAGGTCGTGGTTCGTCTCCAACAGGACGTGCGCGATCTCATCAAAGAGAATCCGGGAGTGTTTTGACATGAGCCGCCATATGAAACTGATCCTCGCCGCGGGCATCGGGCTTGGCGCCGTTCTCGGCACGACCACCGCTTTCGCCATGATGCAGGACGCTTCCGCGCAGCTTCGCGCGTCGGGCCAGGTAGGCGAGCAGGCCGACGGCTATCTCGGCCTCGTCGGCTCGGCCCCCGCCGCGGTCCGGGCCCAGGTCGACTCGGTCAACATCAAGCGCCGCGCCTATTACACCGATCTCGCCGCCAAGCGCGGCGCCAAGATCGAGGAGGTCGCCGCCACCACCGCCTGCGAACTCTTCCGCACCAAGGTGGCCGCCGGCCAATACTACCGCCTCCCCGACGGCGTCTGGCGCCAGCGCGACTCCGCGCCGATCCCGCTCCCGGCCTATTGCGGCTGATTTAGAAGGTAGATCGTTCGGCCTTCTTCGCCTCTCCCGTTCTTACGGGAGAGGCGGGGCCCACCGCGGAGCGGTGGGAGGTGAGGGTCTTGCCGAGTCCGGTGTACAGACCCTCACCTCCCAAGCTTCGCTTGGGCCCCTCCTCTCCCGCGAAAAGCGGGAGAGGGCGATGTTGCGCTCTCCCCATGCCGCACCGCACAAGAGTTGACTTGACCTACCCCCTTTCCTAAAGGGGCGGCGCCTCGGCGGGGTTCGTTCGCCGGCATGTCCTGCTACCCTCACACGCGCCGCTTTTTCGAGCGGTCGTCCATGGAAGAAAGACATGGCGGAAGACGAGCAACGGCAGGACCCGAAGCTTCCCCAGGATGCGCGGCTCGACTCGCTCGATGAGCGATTGAGGGATGCGCAGGCGGCGGAAGCGGCGAGGACCGGCGTGAAGCAGCGCCCGTCGCAGACTGGTCAGCGCCAGGGGATGCGCATCCTCTCGGTGATGTTCAGCTATCCGCTCGGAAGCGCCCTCATTGGCTGGGTGATCGACCGGGCGGCCGGGACCCGGGGTATCTGGGTGGCGATGCTGTTCCTCGGGTTCGGCGCCGCCATGTGGGAAGTTTGGAAGATTTCGAAGCAGAAGCCCGAATAGCGGGCTCGAGGGACGTAAAGAGTGGCGGCCGAAAGCAAGATCGACCCGATGCACCAGTTCCAGATCAGCCCGCTCGCGGGCGATCTGAACGGGAGCCCGTTCGTCTTCACCAACAGCGCCTTGTGGATGCTCGTCGTCCTCGCGCTGATCTGGGTGTTCATGCTCGGAGGGATGAAGCGTCAGCTCGTCCCCGGCCGCTGGCAGGTGATGGTCGAGGGCGTCACCGGCTTCATCCATTCGATGGTGACGACGAACATCGGCCCTGAGGGCCGGAAATACATGCCGTGGGTGTTCACGGTGTTCATGTTCATCCTCTTCGCCAATTTGCTCGGGCTGATGCCCTTCGCGCTCGTCGGCGCCCAGCCCTTCACCGTCACCAGCCAGTTCACCGTCACCGGGATCATGGCGATCATCAGCTTCGCGATCGTCCTGATCGTCGGCTTCTGGAGGCACGGCTTCCACTTCTTCTCCCTCTTCATCCCCCACGGCACGCCCAAGGTGATGCTGCCGATGATCTTCCTCATCGAGCTGCTCTCCTTCATGGTCCGCCCGTTCAGCCTCGCGCTCCGGCTCTTCGTCGCGATGATCGCCGGCCACATCCTCGTCGAGGTGTTCGGAAGCTTCGTCGTCCAGGGCATCAACGCCGGC
>DASVTN010000103.1:0-9918 GCA_036387555.1 Allosphingosinicella sp.
AAGCGTGTCGGCGGTCTCGCCCGATTGCGAGATGAAGAGCGCCATTCCGCCCGGCTCCAGCACCGGCGCCCGGTAGCGGAACTCGGAGGCGATATCGAGTTCAACCGGCACGCGGGCGAACTGCTCGAACCAATATTTGGCGACCATCCCTGCGTAGAACGAGGTGCCGCAGGCGACGATGGTGATGCGTGGAACATCGGCGAAGCTGAAGTCCATGTCGGGCAGCGAGACCTTCTGCTCGAGCGGGCGGATGTAGCTGCTCAGAGTCTGGGCGACCACGATCGGCTGCTCGAAAATCTCCTTCTGCATGAAATGGGCGTGGTTGCCCTTGGTGCCGACGTCGCTCGAGGCGCCGGAAGCGACGATTTCCCGCTCCACCGGCTCGTTGTCGCGGTTGAAGATGCTCGCCCCGTCATGGCCGATGACGGCCCAGTCGCCCTCTTCGAGATAGGCAATGCGCTGGGTCAGGCCGGCCAAGGCGAGCGCGTCTGAGCCCAGATAGGTCTCGCCGTCGCCATAGCCGACGGTGAGCGGCGCTCCCATGCGCGCTCCGATCAGCATTTCGGGATGGTCTCGGAACAGGATGGTGATTGCGAAGGCGCCGTGAAGGCGGGGAAGGACGGCGGCCACGGCCTCGCTGGGGGTTCTGCCCTGCTCGAGCTGGTGATCGATCAGATGGGCGACGACCTCGCTGTCGGTTTCCGACTGGAAGCTGCGCCCCGCGGCCTGCATCTCCTCGCGCAGCGGCCGGAAATTCTCGATGATTCCATTGTGGACGAGGGCGACCGCGCCGACGATGTGCGGGTGGGCGTTGCCGACGGTGGGAGCGCCGTGGGTGGCCCAGCGCGTATGGGCGATGCCGATCGTGCCGGCGAGCGGCCTGGCGCCGAGTTCGGCCGCGAGGTTGTCGAGCTTGCCCTCGGCACGGCGGCGCTCCAGCGCTCCGTCCAGGATCGTGCAGATGCCGGCGGAGTCATAACCGCGATATTCGAGCCGCCTCAGGCCCTGCATGAGCCGGTCGGCCACTTCCTCACGACCGACGATGCCGATGATTCCGCACATGTTTTACGCGTCTCCTGACGGGCCGGGTCCTTCGATACGGGCCTTCGCCTTCGCTCAGTCCCTACTCAGGATGAGCGGAACTGCACAACCGCTCATCCTGAGTAGCCCCTTCGACTGCCTGCAAGGCAGGCGCTCAGGGTAAACTTCCGAGCTCGTCGAACGGGCGTATCGAAGGACGCTCTAGATCAACCCGCTTTCTTTTTTGCCAACATCGCGGCCCGAAAGCGCTCGGCCCAGCCCGGCTTCGTCTCCTGAGTTCCCCGCGCCAGCGCCAGCGCGTCCGGTTCGACGTCCCGCGTCACCACCGATCCCGCGCCCACGATCGCTCCCGCGCCGATGCTGACCGGCGCCACGAGGGCGGAGTTGGAGCCGATGAACGCGTTCTCGCCGATCCTCGTGCCGTATTTGAAATAGCCGTCGTAATTGCAGGTGATCGTCCCGGCGCCGATATTGGCGCCCGCGCCGATCTCGGCATCGCCCAGATAGGTGAGGTGGCTCGCCTTGGCGCCGGCGCCAAGCTTCGCCTTCTTGGTCTCGACGAAATTGCCCACCTTGGCCTTCTCCCCGATCTCGGTTCCGGGGCGCAGGCGGGCATAGGGGCCGATCTCGGCGCCCGAAGCGATGTCCGCGCCCTCGATGTGGCTGAAGGCGCGGATCCTGACCCCGTCGGCGATTGTGACGCCGGGGCCGAAGAAGACGTTGGGCTCGATCGTGACGTCGCGGCCGAGCCGGGTGTCGAAGGCGAACCAGACGGTTTCCGGCGCGACCAGCGTCACCCCTTCGCTCATGGCCTCTGCCCGGCGGCGCTCCTGCCACAGGGCCTCGGCGGCGGCGAACTCGCCGCGGCTGTTGGGGCCGATCGCCTCGGCCTCCTCGCATTCGATGAGGAGCGCCGGGCGGCCGTCGGCGACGGCCAGGTTGACGATGTCCGGAAGATAATATTCCGACTGCGCATTCTCGTTGCGGACGCGCGCGAGGAGCGGCCACAGATCGGCCGACCGGACCGCGAACAAATTGGCGTTGCACAGGCCGATCGCCCGCTCCTCCTCGGAGGCGTCCTTATGCTCGACGATCCTGACGATGCGGCCGTCCTCTCCGGCCACGATCCGCCCATAGGCGGCGGCGTAGGCGGGCCGGAAGCCGAGCGCGACCATGGCGGCGTCCGGCTCGCTCTGCAGGGCGCCGAGCATCAGCCGCATCGTTCGCGCGCGGATGAAAGGGGCGTCTCCCGAGAGGAGGAGGACGTCGCCGTCGAAACCTTCAAGCGCGGCTTCGGCTTGGCGGACGGCATGGGCCGTGCCGAGTTGGGGCTCCTGAACGGCGAAGTCGATTCCCGGGCCCGTCAATCGAGACTCGAGCTGCTCCCGCTGGTTTCCCACGACGATCACCGTCCGCTCCGGCCCGAGGCTGGCGACGCTGTCGAGCAGATGCTCGATCATCGGCCGCCCCGCGATCGGGTGAAGCACCTTGTGGAGATCGGATTTCATCCGCGTCCCCTTGCCGGCGGCAAGGATCACGGCAGCCACGCGCCTGCTCATGGCCCGGCCAATCGCACGGAAAGCTTGCTATTTCCATAGCGCGGCGGCGAAAGCCCGGCGCCATGCCCGACTTCCCCTTCGCCGTCGTCGCGTTCGATCTCGACGGAACCCTGGCCGATACCGCGCCGGATCTCGCCGGAGCGCTCAACCACACTCTGGTCGCGCTCGGCAGACCGGCGATCGAGCCCGCGGCGGTCCGTAACCTGATCGGCCACGGCGCCCGGGCCCTGCTCCGGCGGGGCTTGGCCGCGAGCGGCGAGGCTCCGGAGGCGCTGGTCGAGATCGGCTACCCGATCTTCCTCGAATATTATTCGGCCCATATCTGCGAGGGTACCTCGCTCTTCCCCGGAGTCGGCGAGGCGCTCGACGACATCGAGCGGGCGGGGGCCGCCGTCGCCCTCTGCACCAACAAGCCCGAGGCTCTGACCCGCAGGCTGCTCGACGCCCTCGGCTGTTCCGGCCGGTTCGCGGCCGTGGTCGGAGGCGATACCCTGCCGGTCCGTAAGCCGGATCCGGCGCCGTTGCTCGAGGCGATCGCCCGCTCCGGCGGCGGCCGCTCCGCCTTCGTCGGCGACTCGATCACGGACGCCGACACCGCCCGGGCGGCCCGCCTGCCGTTCGTGGCGGTCAGCTTCGGCTTCTCCGACCGGCCGGTTGAGGCGCTCGGCGCCGATCGGGTCATCGACCGCTTCGAGGACCTCAAGGGGGCGCTCGAACGGCTCTGACGCCGGGAATGCGTTCGCCTGACGCGGGCGAATCGTGTAGGGTGCCGGCAACCAGGAGATCATATGGACGGCAAGGGCACCTACAGGACTCGCGGCATGGAGGGATCGCCCGACACGGCGCGGGTGGTCGACCGGAGCGTCGCCTTCGATCTTCCCGAGCAGCAATATCGGCGCCGGGGCTACAACCCGCCGTTCGACGAGCTCGGCTGGAAGCCGATGGAAGGCCTTTCCGCCTAGGATACGTACTCAATTGGCGGATTTGCGGTTCGACCGGGTCTGCGAGCAATTCAGGGTCATCCCGGCGAAGGGCGGGATCCATGAACGCCGATGCTCGCAATCGAAGCGATGCCTCGTTGCCCTTGTCTCCACCTTCGGTGTTCATGGATTCCGGCCTTCGCCGGGATGACGTCCTCCAAGAGGCGATCATCACCCGCCGATATGATCGAGTCCGGACCCTAGCGCCTGCGCGCTTTGACCCAGAGGTGGCGGGCGAGCATCGCCGGAGGCATCCTCAGCAGGTGCGACCGGACGTAGAAGCCGAGCCGGGTGAGCGGGCGCCGCTGCCGGCCCCAGCCGTCCCTCGCCAGCAGCCGGCGCCGGAAAAGCGCGTCGGCCGCGGTCAATCCGCGCGCGAACGGGTGCCTGGCACCCTTTTCACCCTTTTTCCGGAAACCAGTCCCTCTTGAAATCAACGGCTTGGAAATTGGTGCCTGGCACCAATCAACGGGGGTGGCGTAGAGATGGCGGGCGAGGCGGACGGCTCGTCCGACCGCTGGGAGCAGGCCGTGGCGCCGCGCGCGCTCCGCGAGCGCGGGCCAGAAGTCCGGGTCCCGCTCCGCGAATTCCCGAAGCAGCCGGTCGATGTCCCAGAGGTTGCGCAGCCCCCCGGCAAGATCCCCATCGGCCAACAGATGCGCCGCGGCGTGCACGATTATGTCCTCCGGCGAGAGGGTGAACAGGCCGTCTGCGAGCGGGACCCGGGCCTCGATCATCGCCGCCATGTCGGGCTTCGGCCGCGCCGTCAGCGGCAATATGGCGTGGTGGACGTCGATCATCCGGTCGCGCTCGCGGTGGATGAGCGGGGGCAGCTCGTGCATCCAGCGGCGATAATATTGGTCGTCGTACTTGTCCTCCTTCACCCACTCCCATCCCGCGGCCAGGAGCGCTCGCTCCGCCTGGGGCAGGGCGGCTTTGGGAAGGAGGATGTCGAGGTCGCCGATCGAGCGGCCCCGGCCCGCCTCAAGCCCGGCGGCGGCATAAGCGGTGCCCTTGAGCAGGATGACCGGGATCCGGAGCGGCGCGAGCGCCCGGCGCGCCATCTCCGCTTCCCACAGGGCCTGCACCCGTGCCGCCTCGGAGTCTCGCCGGGCCGCTTCGAGGATGGCCTCCACCGCCGGCGGCAGCCCAAGGCCATTGAGCCGCCAGGCCAGGCTTCCGACCAGCGATTCGGCGCGCGCGAGGGCGATCAGCGAAGTCCAGTCCTTCACGGCGCCCGCGGCGGCGGGATCGGCGAGCAGCCGGACGAGCAGCCGGGCGTCCTTCATTCGGCCGGCCAAAGCTCTTCGATCAGGGCCTGCGCCTCGTCGGTCGACGAATAATCGATCGCCCTTGAAGGCAGCGCGCCGACGAAGCGGGTGAGGGCGTCGAAGCCGCGCTCGCCCAGCGCCACGTAATTGGTCGAGGCCTGGGTGAGCCGCATGAAGGCCTCGGCCGCGCCGACCTCGCGCACCGCCGGCTCGAGATCGCGCCCGAAGCGGGGGAAGAGGATCAGCACCGGCCTCGCCGGCTCCGCCATCCGCTCCACCGCTTCCCGGTTCGGACGCAGGTGGCGGATCGTGCCCTTGGGCGTCCCGGTGAGCATTGGGCCGAGCCGGGCGCGGTCGACGCCGTTCAGCAGGCCGAGGGATTCGTTCTTGAGGCTGACGGCGCGCGGGAAGGGATGGAGCCGGCCGTCCTCCAGGTCCAGAAGCGCGAACTCGTCGCCCATGAAGCGCCAGCCGCGCTCGCCGAGCAGCGCTCCGAGAGTCGACTTGCCCGCGCCCGAATGCCCGGTCAGCAAAAGCGCTCGGCCCTCCCGCTCGACGCTTGCCGCGTGGAGCAGAAGGAAACGCTTCTGGCCGAGCGCCATCTGCAGGTTCATTCCCATCTCCGCGGCGAGCAGCCCCTGCGCCAGCGGCAGCGGCGCCGCGTCCGGAAGCACGTAATCGCCGCGGATCGCGACCGCGGGCCGGACCCACCGCCGCCACGCCCGCTCGGCCTCGAGCCGGACGGTGAAGTCGCAGGCGCCCCTGGGCTCGGGATAGCCGGCATAGAGGCGGCGAAGCTGAGCGACCGGCCCGGCCCATTGCGAGCCGATCCGGAAGGAGACCGGTCCGACCTGGAGGCGCAACGCGTTCCTCATGTCCGCCAGACGAGGCCCGCCGCCTCAAGCTCCGACAGCCTGGCCGAGATGGCCGCGGCGGGATCGTCGGATTCGATGTCGAACGTCTCTCCCATCGAGGCGGCGATCTCGGCGGCGCTGGCCGGCCCGCGCGCAAGGACGCTCAGGATCTGGGGTGCCGGGGGAGCGAGGAAATGGGTCAGGCCGGACGGACGGTGATAGAGAAGGGTAAGGCCCTCCAGCTCCACCATCCGGACGCTTCCGGGGGGATCGGCGATGAAGAGGGACGCGGCCATGCCGGCCGCTCCGCGGCTCAGCGCGGCATCTGCAGCGAGGCGTAGCAGGTGAAGCCGCTCATCCCCGCCTGCAGACGGCGAATATAGTTGGCGTAGGCCTGGGCGGCTTCGCTGTCGACGCCGGCCGGGGGCCTTCCGCCGTTCAGCATCGACCGCACCTCCTCGCCCTTGAGCGGCCGGGCGAGCGGCGGATAGGCGCCGGGAGTGCCCGGCGGAACCAGGCTGCCGTCGGCGGCGATGAAGTTGCCGGAGCCCGCTTGCGGCGCCGGAACCGGAATCTCGCAATTGAGCACCGATCCGGCGGTCTGGGCGAGGGCGGGGCGGATCGTCACCACCGTCGAAGCCGCCGCGGCGCCGAGCGCGAGCACGACCCGGCGGCTCGGCCGGCCCGAATCTTCCGCGCCTGGAATGTCGCTTGGCTCGCTCATCGTCATCCGCATCTACCTCAAGCCTTCTTTCATAAGGGTAAAGCGGCGCATTGGCGAGACGGGCCGAAGGCGATTGTCCCGCTTGTGGACGATTGGGTGGAGAAAAATCGTTTCGGCCTCGTTTGTAGCTCGGGCCGCCGGAGTAGGCGCGGCCGCTTGTCCAAGGAGGACCCTTTACAATGAAAATCATCCTTTTCGCCGCTGCCCTGACCCTCGGCAGCGCCGCCGCGGCGCAAACCGGCAACACGGTCAGCGATCCCTCGCAGAGCACGGGACCGCGCGGAGTCACCCAGCAGGGCACCGCTCCGGACGGAATGGCCTGCACTCCCGCCGGCTACAACGCCGGAACCACCGGCTATCCGACCTGCGCGGCCGGCAATTCGAACGCCGCCACCGGCGCGGGAGCGACTCCGCCCCGCTGCTCCAAGACGGTCAAGGACGGCTGCATCCAGGCCTATGAGCGGGGCGTCCGCCGCTAGCCTTCGGGGGCGCCCTGGCGGGCGCCCCGCCTTCCCGCACTGCCGCTGCCTCTGTGAACGCCGCCGGGCGTGGCAGCCGGGTGTTGTCCTCGGCGGCCCCGGTCTGCCATGAGCGCCGCTGAAAATCCTCCCCATCGCAGATGGGGAGGGGGACCATGCGAAGCATGGTGGAGGGGTAGTTGCGCAGGCTTCTGCCAGTTACCCCTCCACCACCCTCCGGGTGGTCCCCCTCCCCAGGCAAGCTCGGGGAGGAACGAGGAAGAGAGCGGGAGAATATATGACCATCAGCTTCGAAGGCCGGGTCGCCATCGTCACCGGCGCCGGCGGGGGGCTTGGGCGCGCTTATGCGCTGGAGCTCGCCCGGCGCGGCGCCAGGGTGGTGGTGAACGATCTCGGCGGCGCCCGCGACGGCTCGGGAAGCTCCGACGCGGCGCTTCGGGTCGTCGAGGAGATCGAGGCGGCCGGCGGCGAGGCGGTCGCGAACGGCGCCAGCGTCACGCAGGCGGAGCAGGTGGAGGCGATGGTCGCCGCCGCCAGGGAACGCTGGGGCGCAGTCCATATCCTGATCAACAATGCCGGCATCCTGCGCGACAGGAGCTTCGCCAAGATGACCGCCGAGGATTTCCGGGCGGTGGTGGACGTCCACCTGATCGGCTCGGCGCTGTGCACGAAGGCGGTCTGGGAGACGATGCGCGAGCAGGCCTACGGCCGGATTCTGATGACTTCGAGCTCGACCGGCCTCTACGGCAACTTCGGCCAGGCCAATTACGGCGCCGCCAAGCTGGGCCTCGCCGGCCTCGCCAAGACCCTCAACCTTGAGGGCGCCAAATATAATGTCCGGGTCAACACCATCGCTCCGACCGCCGCCACCCGGATGACGGAGGATATCTTCCCGCCGGACCTGCTGGCCCTGTTCAATCCGGAGAATGTCGTTCCCGCCGCGCTGTACCTCGTGTCGGACGACGCCCCCGGCAACGCGATCGTGGGCGCCGGGGGCGGCGTCGTCCAGTCCGCCTACGTCACCCTGACGCCGGGCTACGCCTTGCCCGAAGGGCGCCGGACGGTGGAGGAGGTGGCCGCCAATTGGGACAAGATCACCGACCGCCGCCACGAGATCGTCCCCCAGTCCGGCGCCGAGCAGGCGATGCTGATCCTGAAGGTGCTGCAGGGCGATTAATCCTCCCCATCGAAGATGGGGAGGGGGACCAGGCGAAGCCTGGTGGAGGGGCAGATGGCGCCAGGTTTCTGCAAGCTACCCCTCCACCACCCTTCGGGTGGTCCCCCTCCCCATGCGAGGGCATGGGGAGGATTACTGAGTTGTCACACTAACACACCTATGCTACAGGCCTCCCGTTCCAGGGAGGAAAAACCATGTATAGCGACAGCGATCTGGAAGGCGCGGTCGCGGCCGGGGCGCTCAGCCCCGACGCCGCGTCGGCGCTTCGAAACTATGTGGCGGGCCGAAGCGGCGGCGCCGTCGCCGACGAGGAGCATTTCAGGCTCGTCACCGGCTTCAACGACATCTTCGTGGCGATCGCCGCGGCGATCCTGCTGTTCGCGGTCGGATGGATCGGCAACGCGGTGGGGCCGAACATCGGGGGCGACGGGCCTTCGCCCTTCGCGGGCCTGTTCGTCGCCGTCACCGCCTGGGGGCTGGCCGAATTCTTCACGCGCAAGCGCCGCATGGCGCTGCCCAGCATCCTGCTTCTGCTCGCCTTCACCGGCGGAGTGCTTCTGACCGCCCTCGTCAGCCTCGTCCTCGGCATCGGCGAGGCGGCGTTCGAGAATAACGACCGGGCGGTGGCGCTCGCCTTCGCCGCCACGGCGGCGGTGGGAGCCGCCGCGACCTGGGCGCATTGGCGGCATTTCCGGGTGCCTGTCACGGTCGCCGTGGGAGTGGCCACCCTGGTCGGGCTGGCGCTCGCCCTGATCGCTTCGGCGGTCGGCGACGTTCCCGGCCTCGACAAGGTGATGCTGGTGAGCGGCCTCCTCCTCGGCGTCGGCGTCTTCCTGCTCGCGATGTGGTGGGATTCGTCGGACCGGGCGCGCCAGACCCGCCGCTCCGACGTCGCCTTCTGGCTCCACCTGCTGTCGGCGCCGCTCATCGTCCACCCGATCTTCTCGCTGCTCGGACTGACGGACGGCGACGCCACCATCGGCGAGGCGCTGGTGGTGCTCGGAGTCTATGTGCTGCTCGGCATCACCGCCCTCGCCATCGACCGGCGCGCCTTGCTCGTCTCCGCGCTCGCCTACGTGCTGTTCGCTCTGATCAGCCTGTTCCGCGAGTTCGGAGCGGTGGAGCTCAACATCGCGCTCGCCGCCTTCGTGATCGGATCGGGCCTGCTTCTGCTCTCCGCCTTCTGGCACTCGGTGCGGCGCTCGGTGGTCCGCCCGCTGCCGCCGGGCCTGCAGGCGCGGCTTCCGGTGACGGAGAGGGCGGTGGCGGCCTGATATCCTCCCCATCGAAGATGGGGAGGGGGACCAGGCGCAGCCTGGTGGAGGGGTAAAGGCGCAGGCCGGCGCGATTACCCTCCACCACCCTTCGGGTGGTCCCCCTCCCCATGCTTCGCATCGGGAGGATTTCGATTATCCGTTCACCGCCTTCATCAGCCGCCGCTCCAGCGGCGCGAGGACCGGCCCGAGCTCGTCGCCCCGGCGAAGCACCATTCCGGCTTCGTTGACGAGGGCCCACATTCCCTGCCGGTTGCGCAGCGCGGGCTTCTTCTCGATCTTGAATTCGGGCCGCTCGGCGGTCCGGCGGAAGGCCCAGAAGGCGGCTCCGTCACGTCCGAACTCGACGGCGTAATCGCGCCACAGGCCGGCTGCGACCATCCGTCCGTAAAGGTCCGTGATCCGGGACAACTCAGCCCGGGTGAAGCCGATCTGCGGCGAGGAGGCTCCCGGAAAAGGGAGGACGTTACCCATCAGGCGCGGCCGCGCTCCTTTCGCTGCTTGCCGTCCCGCTCCTCGATCAGCTCGGCGAGCCGGCGGCGAAGCTGCTCGACCTCGC
>DASVTN010000104.1:0-18360 GCA_036387555.1 Allosphingosinicella sp.
CGGGCGTAGGAGTTCGGGGAGGGATGAAGCAAAAGGAGTAAGCGGATGAACATCAAGATCATTTTCACGTCGGCCGCCGCGCTCGCGATGGTCGCCGGGACGCCGGCCTTCGCGGCCAAGGGCAACCAGAACGACCAGGCCTCGGCCGCCGCCGCGGATGGGGGGCAGCAGGGGGAGAAGAAGATCAAGGGCAAGCTTTGCCGGACGTTCGACACCACGGAGTCGCGCATGGGCCGCACCCGGCTCTGCCTGACGCCCGCGGAATGGAAGAAGTTCGACGACGAGCAGGGCTAGGGCGCGATCCCAGTCTGGCTTGTCGTCGTCATGGCGGCCCGTCGGAAGCCCGGAAGGCCGGTCCGGCGCGGTGTTCCCGAACCCGCCGGACGGTCGCCCGCAATGAACGGCAAGGCAGAGGCGATCCTGCTCGAAAGGCTGTAGCGCCCGCGCGCCCCCGCGGGCGCTACAGTTTTGGAAGGGTCACTCCGCGCTGGCCCATATATTTGCCCGCCCGGTCGGCGTAGCTGACCTCGCACGGCTCGTTGCCCTGCAGGAACAGGAACTGGCAGGCGCCCTCGTTGGCGTAGACCTTTGCGGGGAGCGGGGTCGTGTTCGAGAATTCGAGCGTGACATGGCCTTCCCAGCCGGGCTCCAGCGGAGTGACGTTGACGATGATCCCGCAGCGGGCATAGGTCGACTTGCCGAGGCAGATGACGAGCACGTCGCGCGGCACCCGGAAATATTCGACCGTCCTGGCGAGCGCGAAGCTGTTGGGCGGGATGATGCAGACGTCGGTCTTGCGGTCGACGAAGCTGTTCGCCTTGAAATCCTTCGGGTCGACGATGGCGTTGTCGACGTTGGTGAAAAGCTTGAACTCGTCGGAAACCCGGGCGTCGTAGCCGTAGCTCGACAGGCCGTAGCTGATCGTCCCCTCGCGCTTCTGGCCGTCGACGAACGGCTCGATCATCTTGTGCTCCAGCGCCTGCGTGCGGATCCACTTGTCGGACATGATGCTCATGCGTTTTCCCGTTCGTACGTCATGCCGGACTTGATCCGGCATCCATCTTGCGGCGCCACCTAAAGGTGAAGGTGGACCCCGGATCAAGTCCGGGGTGACGGTTTGCTCACTTGATGTGGAGCACGCAGATCAGGGTGAACAGGCGGCGGGCGGTGTCGAAATCCATCCCGATCCTGCCCTTCAGCGATTCCTGCAGGAGCTCGGCGGCCTCGTCGTGGAGGCCGCGGCGGGCCATGTCGATCGTCTCCAGCCCCTTGGGCGATTCGGAGCGGACGGTTTTGAAATAGCTCTCGCAGATCGCGAAATAGTCCCGCACCGGCCGCTTGAAGCGGGCGAGCCCGAGCCGGATCGTCTCCAGGAAATCGCCCGACTCGTTGCGAAGGTCGATGGCGAGGCTGTTGTCCTCGATCCTCAGCAGGATCCGGAAAGGCCCCTCGTGCCCCGCGGGCTGGAAGAGGTTCGCCTCGAGCAGGTCGAATATGGCGACCTTGCGCTCCCGCTCGATATCCTCGCTCCGCCGGATGATCGTATGCTCGTCCAGCTCGATATCGATGATCCGCGCCTCGGCCATGCGGGCGTGTAGCGCGAGGGCGAGGCCGGGAAAACCTATTCCTCCCCCAGCTTGCTGGGGGAGGGGGACCGCGCGAAGCGCGGTGGAGGGGTAATCCGGGCTCAGCATTGCCCCTCCACCACGACGCTTCGCGCCGCGGTCCCCCTCCCCGAGGCAAGCTCGGGGAGGAATTGCGCGTCGTCCGGAACCTGGGGAGACCCGCCGACAGGGATGAGAGGTCCCCGCTTTAGCTGGAATGACGCTTATCCACAGCAGTTCCACAGACTTGCTGGCTTGAGCCCCGGCCCGGAAAGGAGGACAAGCCGCCCATGGCCGACAACATCATCCGCCTCGCCGGCGCGCCGGAGCCCGAATCGTCCGCTCTGCCCCAGAATGTGGAGGCGGAGGCGGCGCTGCTCGGCGCTCTGATGATCGACAACCGGCTCGCCGAGGACATCCAGCTCAAGCTCCGGCCCGACCATTTCCACAACCCGCTCCACGCCCGCATCTACGAGCAGCTACTGAAGCTCGTCGACCGCAACATGATCGCCTCGCCGGTGACGCTCAGGCCCTTGTTCGAGGCGGACGAGGAGATGAAGGAGCTGGGCGGGCCTTCCTATCTCGCCCAGCTGACCGGAAGCGGCGCCGCGATCATCGGCGCCCGCGACTTCGCCGAGCAGATCTACGAGCTCGCGCTTCTCCGGGCCCTGATCGGGGTCGGGCGGGACATGGTCGAGCAGGCGCTCGACACGAGCGAGGACGTGGATCCCAAGGGCCAGATCGAGGCGGCCGAAAGCGCGCTCTACCGGGTCGCCGAGGAAGGGGGCGGCGAGGGAACGGTGAAGAGCTTCGCCGAGGCGACCCGGATGGCCGTGCAGATGGCCGAAAAGGCGCTCAACACCGGCGGCGGCCTCTCCGGAATCACCACCGGCCTGGAGACGATCAACGCCAAGACGGGCGGCCTCCACCACAGCGACCTCGTCATCCTCGCCGGTCGCCCCGGCATGGGCAAGACCGCGCTCGCCACCAACCTCGCCTTCAACACCGCCCAGCGCTTCATCCGCGACACGGTCGAGGACGGCATCGCTCCCGAAAAGTCGGCGGGCGCTCCGGTCGCCTTCTTCAGCCTCGAGATGTCGGCCGATCAGCTCGCCACCCGAATCCTCGCCGAGCAGTCCGGGATCAGCTCCGAGAACCTGCGCATGGGCAAGATCAGCCAGCAGGACTTCCGCAACCTCGCCCGCGCCGCCGCCGATCTGGAGAGCCTGCCGCTCTACATCGACGACACCGCCGGCCTCACCATCGCGGCGCTGCGCACCCGCGCCCGCCGGCTGAAGCGCCAGCGCGGCATCGGGCTCGTCGTGGTCGATTATCTCCAGCTGCTCCAGGGCACCGGAAAGAACGGCAACGACAACCGGGTTAACGAGATTTCCGAGATTTCGCGTGGGCTGAAGACGCTGGCGAAGGAGCTGAACGTCCCGGTCCTCGCTCTGTCCCAGCTCAGCCGCGCCGTCGAGCAGCGCGAGGACAAGAGGCCCCAGCTGTCGGACCTCAGGGAATCCGGCTCGATCGAGCAGGACGCCGACATGGTCTGGTTCGTCTACCGGGAGGAATATTATCTCGCCAACAAGAATCCGGGCGACGATCACCCCGATTTCCCGAAATGGCAGGAAGAGATGAACCGGGTCTACGGCCTCGCCGAGCTGATCGTCGCCAAGCAGCGCCACGGCTCCACCGGCAAGGTGAAGATGAAGTTCGAGGCGAAGATCACGCGCTTCTCCGACTGGATCGACGAAGGTTATCTGCCGGAGGCGCGGGGCTAGGCAGGGGGCACGCCCGTCATCCCGGCGAAAGCCGGGACCTCGCCTCCCCCCGTCATCCCGGCGAAAGCCGGGACCTCTGGACAAGAAGTCGCGGCGGGTCTCCCCGAGATCCCGGCTTTCGCCGGGATGACGCG
The DNA here is from genome assembly GCA_036387555.1 of Allosphingosinicella sp. GTDB lineage: Bacteria > Pseudomonadota > Alphaproteobacteria > Sphingomonadales > Sphingomonadaceae > Allosphingosinicella. The sequence goes on from DASVTN010000104.1 coordinate 3,523, forward strand.
AGCTTCGCCGGGACCTCTGGACAAGAAGTGGACGGCGGGTCTCACGCGACTCGAGGGCTGGAGGACCGATATTCCTCCCCGAGCTTGCCTCGGGGAGGGGGACCGCGGCGCGAAGCGTCGTGGTGGAGGGGATATGCGGAGTGAGATTGCCCCTCCACCGTCCTTCGGACGGTCCCCCTCCCCGAGCAAGCTCGGGGAGGAATCAATCCACTGGATCACCCGGCGAACGGGTCCCTGAGGCCGACGCCGATGGCGGCGCGGGCGCTTTCCGCTTCCGAGCTGGTCACCGGATAGGCGCAGTAATCGGCGGCGTAGAAGGCGCTCGGGCGGTGGTTGCCCGAAAGGCCGAGGCCTCCGAACGGAGCGTTGCTCGGAGCGCCGTTGGTCGGCTTGTTCCAGTTGATCACGCCCGCCCGGATATTGGCCCAGAAGCGGTCGTAAAGCTCCGGGCTTCCGCCGACCAGCGAGGCGGCGAGACCGTAGCGGGTGGAATTGGCCTCGGCGAGGGCGGCATCGAAGTCCGGCACCCGGATCACCTGGAGCACCGGCCCGAACAGCTCCGCGTCCGGCCGGTCGGCGACGTCGGTGACGTCGATGATCGCCGGGGTGAGGAACGGCTTGTCCGCCACCGGCCGGTCGAGGCGCCGGATCGGCCGGCCGCCCTTGATCAGCAGGTCGAGGAACGCCTCCTGGAGCTGGTCGGCCGCCTGGTTGTCGATCACCGGTCCCATGAACGGGGCCGGAGTGGCGTGGGGATGATCGACGATCAGCCGCTCGGTCAGCTTGACGATCTCGGCGAGGAGCGGCTCGTGATCGCCCTCGCGGACGATCAGCCGGCGGGCGCCGGTGCAGCGCTGCCCAGAGCTCATGAAGGCCGACTGGACGGCGATCACCGCCGCCGCGGGGATGTCCTTTGCGTCCCAGACGACGAGCGGGTTGTTTCCGCCCATCTCGAGCGCGAGGATCTTCTGCGGCGCATCGGCGAACTGGCGGTGGAGCGCGAGGCCGGCGCGGGCAGAGCCGGTGAAGAGCAGCCCGTCGATGCCGGGGCTCGCCGCCAGCGCCTTGCCGACGTCCACCGCGCCCTGGACGCAGCGCACGACATCCTCGGGGACACCCGCTTCGTGGTAGAGCCGGACGAGCATCTCGCCCACCGCAGGGGTCTTCTCCGAAGGCTTGAACACCACCGCATTGCCGGCGAGGAGGGCCGGGACGATGTGGCCGTTGGGCAGATGGGCCGGGAAATTGTAGGGCCCGAGCACCGCCAGCACGCCGTGCGGCTTGTGGCGGACGGCGACCCGGGCGCCGAGCGCGCCTTCCAGCCTCCGCTGGGAAGTGCGCTCCGAATAAGCGCTGACCGAGATGTCGACCTTGTTGACCACCGCGTCGACCTCGGTCGCCGTTTCCCAGAGCGGCTTTCCGGTCTCGCGGGCGATGAGGTTGGCAAGAGCGTCCTTGCTCGCCCGGACCACGTTGGCGAAGCGGCGCAGAGTCTCGATCCTGACGGCGAGCGGGCGGGCCGCCCAGCCCGCCCAGGCGGAGCGGGCGCGGGCGACCTCGGCCTCGACATCGCCGACTTCGCCCCTCCACAGATGCGCCCCGGTGGCCGGTTCGTTCGAGCTCATCGTCGCCATGGCGGCTGACCCACCATTTTTGGCTGCGGCGGTCAACCCGCGCCCCGCATGGCCTCGCCCATCCGCCGGATCGCCTCGACCTTTTCGTTAAACGCGGTCCAGTCGTCGGCCTCGTCGATCCGGCTCCAGATCGCCTCGACCTCGTCGACATGCATCGAGCAGGGGGCCTCGTCCGACCAGTAAGGATGGTCGAGGGCGCCCGCCACGGCTTCGTAATCCGGCACAAGCTGGCGGAAAGTGGCGAAAGCGTCACTTTCGTACACTTCGCCGGCGGGGCCCGTCGCGCGCCGCCTCCCGCCGCGCCAGTCGAAGAAGAAGCGGTCGATCGTCACCCCTTTGGCGGCGAGCGCCGTCTCCAGCGCCGCCAGCAAGGCGGAGTCGGTCTCGTCGCCGCGAGGGCGGATCCCAAGGCGCCCGAAAAGGGCGGCCACGAGCCGGCGCTGGAATTCGGCGGGGAAGGAATCGAGCGCCGGCGTGAGCGCCTCCACCTCGGCGATCGTCCTCAGCGAGGCGGCGAGCTGAACCACGTCCCAGTGGATCGCCTCCGGCTGTCGGCCGAACGAATAGAGGCCGGAATGGTCGAAATAGGCGGCCGTGAAATGGCCGTCCCAATAAGGCGTGAAGCGCCACGGCCCGTAGTCGAAGCTCTGCGCCGTTATGGCGATATTGTCGCTGTTGAGCACTCCGTGCACGAAGCCCGCGGCGATATAGGAGGCGGCGAGCCTCCCCGCCTCGCGCGCGACATGGGCGAGCAGGCGGGCCGGAGCGTCCTCGCCGCCTTCCTCGCCATAATAATGGCGAAGGCAATAATCGGTGAGTTTGGCCAGGTTGTCCGCCTCCTGGAAATAGGCGAGCCGCTGGAACGTGCCGATCCGGATATGGCTGTGCTGGAGCCTCACCAGCACCGCCGAGCGGGTCGGCGAAGGCTCGTCGTTGCGCTCCAGCGCCTCGCCGGTCTCGATCAGCGAGAAGCTCTTCGAGGTCTCCACACCGAGCGCCTCCAGCATCTCGGTCGCAAGCACCTCGCGCATTCCGCCCTTGAGGGTCAGCCGGCCGTCGCCGAAGCGGCTGTAGGGCGTTCGGCCCGAGCCTTTGGTGCCGAGGTCGAGGAGCCTGCCGAGCGGGTCCCTGAGCTGGGCGAAGAGGAAGCCCCGACCGTCGCCGATGTCCGGATTGTACGACCGGAACTGGTGGCCGTGGTAGCGAAGGGCCAGCGGCCGCGGCAAATTGTCCGCAAGCGGCTCGAAGCGGCCGAAATGGCGGATCCATTCCTCGTCGCCAAGGCCGCCCAGGCCGACGCCGTCGGCGGACCGCTGGTTGCGGAAGCGAAGGATGGTGCGCGGAAAGTCGGCGGCCTCCACCGGGTCGTAGAAGGCCTCGCCAAGCTCGGTGATCGCGGTTTCGGGTCGGTAGGGCTCTGTCATCCGCCCACAAGCCGCGGGGCAGCGATCCGGTTCCGCCAGGGTTCCTACTCGATCAGCGCAATTGCGGTGAGAACGGACTCGCCGGCCGTTCCAGCGTCATCCCGGCGGAGGCCGGGATCCATGAGCGCGGACGTCGGCAGAGGAAGCGAGGTCTCATCGCTTCAATCTTCGCCTTCCCGTTTTCATGGATCCCGGCCTTCGCCGGGATGACGTCTTCGATGAGGCGGAAATCGCCGTCGATTCCAATCGAATCCGGACGCTAGCCGCTGATGATGGAGCTGGTGAGGGCCAGCGACATGAACCAGAAGGCGGCCGCCAGGAGCACGATGAGCAGGGTGCGCCGCTTCGACATCCGGCGGGCCTCGGCAACGGCCGCGGGGCTGGAGGGGGCGAGCGCGGCGACGGATCTGGGCCGCTGCCCGAGCGGCAGATCGATCCGTCCGTCGGCCCGCAGGACGAGGTCGGGAGCGCTTTCATGGCGCAGCAGGATGCCGCCGCCCGACGCCCGGTCCGGATCGGGGACGTAGCCGTTGCGCGCCAGCTCCCGGAGCTTCTCGAATATCTGCGGCTCCCCGGCCGGCGCCGGCTCCGCCCGGCTTTCGGTAAACATGGCGGATTCCGGCATGACGTTCCTCGGCTTCGACAGGTGATCTATTGGAACAATACACTTCGTTCGCGGCGGCGCAAGCCGTTTGCACGGCCCGCATTGCCCCGGCGGCGCTTCTGCCGATAAGAAAGGCCGAAAGCGGGGGGAAAAATGGCGTCCTGGTCCGACGGCTGGTGGCATTCGAGCGAGGGACTGAAGCTCCACTACCGCGACTATGCGGGGGAGGCCGGACGGCCGCCCATCCTGTGCATACCCGGGCTGACCCGCAACGCCCGCGACTTCGAAGGGGTGGCGGAGCGGCTCGCCGGCCAATGGCGGCTGATCTGCGTCGAGCTCAGGGGGCGCGGGCAAAGCGAGCACGCGAAGGATCCGATGAGCTACGTTCCGCCGGTTTACTGGCAGGACGTGGAGGCGCTGATCGCGGCCCTGGGCCTCCGCCGCTTCGTCCTGTTCGGCACGTCGCTGGGCGGGCTCATCACCATGCTCCTGGCGCTTTCCGACAAGAGCCGGATCGCCGGGGCGCTGCTCAACGACGTCGGCCCGGAGCTGGAGCCGAAGGGGCTCGAGCATATCCGCTCCTATGTCGGCCGCTCGCAGAGCTGGCCCACCTGGCTCCACGCCGCCCGCTTCCTGTGCGAGGCGCAGCGGGACCGCTATCCGGATTGGGAGATGGACCAGTGGCTCGTCTACGCCAAGCGGCTGTGCCGGCTGACGCAGAGCGGCCGGATCGTCTTCGATTACGACATGCGCATCGCCGAGCCTTTCCGGGCGCCCGGAGGCGATTCCGGCTTCGACCTGTGGACCGCCTTCGCGGCGTTGGACGGGGTGCCGTCGCTGGTCGTGCGGGGCGGGATCTCGGACCTGCTGAGCGGCGCCACCGTCGAGCGGATGCTTTCCGAGAACCCGGCCATGGAGGCGGTGACGGTGCCCAACGTCGGCCACGCGCCGACGCTGGACGAGCCGGAAGCGGTGGCGGCGATAGACCGGCTGCTGGGGCGGGTAGCGGCGGACTGAGCCCCGTCATCCCGGCGAAGGCCGGGATCCATGAACACCGTCGTTCAAGGTAACGACGCGGCCGTGTTCGTGGATTCCGGCCTCCGCCGGAATGACGAGATTGGCCCCTGCCGCCGCGGTGAGTTGATTTCTTAGTCTTTCTGCCCCATATGCCTCTCAGCGAAGCGTCATGCAGCGTGAACGCCCCTCTAGGGCCGGCTCCGTTTCGTCGTTACCAAGTCTTCCCTTTTCACGCGGGTCGGCAAAAACCCGCCGCGTTTCCGCGCGCCGTTCCGGCTGCGCGGGTGCGCCGCGCCAATATAGTGAGTTACCATGTCTTTTGAAAATCTCGGGCTTTCGCAGCCCGTCCTCCAGGCGCTCGCTCTGAAGGAATATTCCACCTCGACCCCGATCCAGGAGCAGGCGATCCCGATCCTGCTCAAGGGCAAGGACCTGCTCGGCATTGCCCAGACGGGCACCGGCAAGACCGCCGCCTTCATGCTGCCGTCGATCGACCGGCTCATCGCTTCCGGCAAGCGCCCGCAGCGGGGCGCCTGCCGGATGCTGGTGCTCGCACCGACCCGCGAGCTCGCCTCGCAGATCGCCGAGAGCGCCCGCGCCTACGGCCGCTTCAGCCATATCAGCGTCGCGACCGTCTTCGGGGGCACCTCGATCAACAAGAACCGGCAGGACCTGTCGCGCGGAGTCGACGTTCTCGTCGCCACTCCGGGCCGGCTGCTCGATCTCGTCGAGCAGCGCTGGCTGGACCTTCGGCAGGTCGAGATCCTCGTCCTCGACGAGGCCGACCAGATGCTCGATCTCGGCTTCATCCACGATCTGAAGAAGATCGTCCGCTTCCTGCCGGAGAAGAGGCAGAGCCTGTTCTTCTCGGCGACCATGCCCAAGGCGATCCGCGATCTCGCCGACAAGTTCCTGACCGACCCCGAGCAGGTCGCGGTGACTCCGGTCGCCTCGACGGTCGAGCGGGTCGAGCAGTACGTCACCTTCGTCAACCAGGCCGAGAAGCCGGCTCTGCTGACCATGATGCTGCGCGTCGGCTTCGGAGCGGCGTCTCCCGGAAAGAAGGGCGGCTCGATGGACCGGGTGCTGATCTTCAGCCGGACCAAGCACGGCGCCGACCGGATCGTGAAGCAGCTCGCCCAGACCGGGATCCCCGCCAACGCCATCCACGGCAACAAGAGCCAGCCGCAGCGCGAGCGGGCGCTGGCCGAGTTCAAGGACGGCAAGGTCAAGATCCTGATCGCCACCGACATCGCCGCGCGCGGGATCGACGTCTCGGGCGTCAGCCACGTCATCAACTTCGACCTGCCCAACGTGTCGGAGCAATATGTCCACCGCATCGGCCGCACCGCGCGGGCCGGGGCGGCGGGCGTCGCGATCGCCTACTGCGCCGAGGACGAGCGGCCCTATTTGAAGGGCATCGAGCGGCTGACCAAGCAGGTGCTGACCCCGGTGCCGCTGCCCGAAGGCTTCAACGCGGAGGCGGCGCGGATCAAGGCCGCCCGCGCCAGCTCGCCGATCCAGATCGTCGAGCGCCCGGAACGCGAGGATCGTCCCTCCCGCGGCCGCCCGGCCAAGCGCTTCAGCGCCCGCCCGGCGCGCCCTCAGGGCGAAAGCCGAAGCGGCGGCCGCAGAAGGTACGCGTCGCGTTAGTCTTAAATCCTCCCCTGCATTTGCAGGGGAGGGGGACCGCCCGAAGGGTGGTGGAGGGGCTTTGCTGACTCCGAAGAACCCCTCCACCGCGCTTCGCGCGGTCCCCCTCCCCCGGAAATCCGGGGGAGGAATTTAGAGGCCCCCTCGTGCCGTTCCTCCTCCCGCTCCTGCTTGCCGCCCAGGCGACTCCCGACATCGTCGTCACCGGCCGGGGCCTCGGCGCCGCCGCGGGCGAGGAGGTGTTCGACACCGTCGTCATAGACCGCGACCGCCTCACCGGCTCCGCCTCCGGGCGGACGGAGGAGGTGCTTCGCGACGTCCCCGGCTTCCAGCTCTTCCGCCGCTCCGACTCGCGCTCGGCCAACCCGACCAGCCAGGGCGCGACTCTGAGGGCGCTCGGAGGCAATGCCTCGAGCCGGGTCCTGCTCGTGCTCGACGGCGTTCCACAGACGGATCCGTTCGGCGGCTGGGTGAGCTGGCCGGCTTATCATCCCGAGCGTCTCGGCGAGGCGCGGGTGACCCGCGGCGGCGGCAGCGGAGTCCAGGGACCGGGAGCTCTGGCGGGGACGATCGAGCTCGCAAGCGCGACTCCGGGGGACCTTCGCGGAGTGCGCGGCCGGACGGCCTATGGCAGCCGCGACGGCTTCGACGCCTTCGCCGGGCTGGGACTGCCGGCCGGCGGCGGGTTCGTCGCCTTGTCCGGCGCCTGGCAGCGTGGGGACGGGTTCATCCCGATCGTTCGCGAGCAGCGCGGGCCGGCCGACCGCCCCTCGCCCTACGAGCAGATGAGCCTCGCGGTACGGGCGGTCGGGCCGCTCCCCGGGGGTGCGGAGCTGCAGGCCAGCGGACTGGTATTTTCCGACGCCCGGGAGCGGGGAACGGCCTTCTCCGAAATCCGCACGCGTGGGGCGGACGCTTCGCTTCGACTGGTCGGGCGGCGCTGGAGCGCTCTCGGCTACGTCCAGACCCGCGATTTCTACAACAGCTTCGCGGGCGTCGGCGCCGGCCGGGCCGTGGTGAACCGCACTTCCGAACAATTCAGCGTGCCCGCGACGGGCCTCGGCGCCCGGATCGAGGCTCGTCCCAGGATCGGCTCCGGCCTCGACCTCCGGATCGGCGGCGACTGGCGGCTGACCGAGGGCGAAACCCGCGAGCGCTATGCCTTCGTCTCGGGCCTCGGCACCCGCGGCCGGGTCGCGGGAGGAGAAACCCGGACGATCGGCGGCTTCGCCGAGGCCGCCTTGACCGCGGATCGGGTGACCCTGACCGCCGGAGGCCGCCTCGACCGCTGGGCCCTCTCCAAGGGCCGCCTCAATGAGCGGGTGCTCGCGACCGGCGCGATCCTGACCGACACGGCGTTCCGCGACCGTTCCGGCTGGGAGCCGACCGGCCGGGCCGGGATCGCGTGGCGGGCCGCGGACGGGGCGACCGTGCGCGGCGCCGCCTACCTGGGCTGGCGGCTGCCGACGCTGAACGAGCTCTACCGGCCCTTCCGGGTCGGGACGGACGCCACCGCCGCCAATGCCGAGCTGGGCCCCGAGCGGCTCCAGGGAGTCGAGGGGGGGCTGGACTGGCGGCCGGCGCCTCGCGCGCGGATCGCCTTCACGGCCTTCGCCAACCGGCTCACGGGCGCCATCGCCAACGTGACCTTGGGACGGGGCCCCGGCAACTTCCCGGGAGTCGGGTTCGTCGCGGCCGGAGGGGATTACCGGCAGCGGCAGAATCTCGACTCGATCGACGCGAAGGGGCTGGAGGCGGAAGCGCGCTACGCGATGGGCTCCTGGACCGCCTCGGCCGGCTGGTCGTGGGTGGACGCGCGGGTGCGGGCGAGCGGGGCCGCGCTTCCGCTCGACGGGCTGAGGCCGGCGCAGACCGCCCGGCACAGCCTCTCCTCGACCCTGATCTGGAGCGGCAAGGGGGCGCGCGCCTCCGTGACCGCGCGCTATTCGGGCGGCCAGTTCGAGGACGATCTCAATCGGCAGCTTCTTCCCGCCGCCTTCACCCTCGACGCCACGGCGCTGGTCCCGATCGGCCGAAGGATCGCGATCGAGGCGCGGGCGGAGAATGCCGCCAACGCCCGAATCCTCGCCGGGATCAGCGGCGACGGCGTGCGCGAGCGCGCAACTCCGCGCACGTTGTGGGTCGGCCTTCGCTTGGGCGGCTTGCGGGAGTGACCCGGTCGGTTTAAGTTGCGGCTTGAAACTTAAAAAGGGAGATCGGGCATGATCGTCTACGGAGCCTCGTTATCGCCGTTCGTCCGCAAGGTCCTGGCCTTCGGAGCGGAGAAGGGCCTGGAGCTCGATCACAAGCCGATCGGCCTCGGCTCCGACGATCCCGGCTTCCTCGCCTCGAGCCCGTTCCGGAAGATACCGGGCTTCAGCGACGGCGACTTCGCGATCTCCGATTCCTCGGCCATCATCCATTATCTCGAGGCGAAATATCCCGAGCCGCCCCTCATTCCGGCCGAGCCCGAGGCGCGGGCGCGGACGATCTGGTTCGACGAGTTCGCGGACACGATCCTGTGCGCCTGCGGGGCGAAGATGTTCTTCAACCGGATCGTCGCTCCGCGCTTCCTCGGCCGCGAAGGCGATCTCGAGGCCGCCGACAGGGCCGAGAAGGACGAGCTTCCGCCCATCCTCGACTATCTGGAGCGGACGATTCCCGACGGCGGCTGGCTGGTTGGGGAGGGGATCACCCTCGCCGACATCGCCGTCGCGACCGCTTTCGCCAATTTCCGCCATCTCGGCATGACTCTCGATTCGGCCCGCTATCCGAAAGTCACCGCCTTCGCGGACCGGATGCTGGCCCGCCCCAGCTTCTCCGGCTGGGTCGAGCGGGAAGCGGCCTTCCTCGAGCGGACCGCGGGCTAGGTTCCGGGGATTTGAGCGTCATCCCGACGAAGGTCGGGATCCATGAACGTCGTCCTCCGAAAAAAGAGGCGATCCAGCCGAGCTTCTTACGACGATTTTCGAGTTCATGGATCCGGGAAGTCCGGGATAACGAGCCTTTCGTACGTCAACTCTCCATCGTCACCCCGGACTTGATCCGGGGTCCACCTACCTCCGGGCACGGCGGCTGAAATGAAGGTGGTTGCCGGATCAAGTCCGGCATGACGAGGCGGTGCGGATTTGTCGTCCGATGCGCTAACCCGGCTCCCGGCAATGCATGGCCGCTTTGGCCTTGGCGAGCTGCTCCGGGCGGGTCGGCGCGGCGCCGCGATCGAGCGATCCCTCCTCCTCCCGGGTGAGGCGCCACGAGCCGTCCGGCTGGCGAAGCCACATGAGGTAGCCGCACAGGAGCTGGAGCTTGCTGGATTCGCCCACGAAGTCGACCGCGGCGAAGATCCCTCCGGCGGGAGCGTTGGGCGGATTGTCATGCCAGGTGACGGCCACCGGCCGGCGCTTCAGCCCGCCCGCCGCCCGGGCCTTGAAGTCGATCTGCCGCGCCTCGTAAGCGGCAAGCGGCTCCATCTCCTGCATCGGGGGCGTCAACAGGTTCCAGGCGTCGCGGTACCGGCCGGAATCCGCGCCGCGAAGTAGCGGGCGGTCAGGTCCAGCACCTGGCTCATGTGGGCGGCGGTGGGTTTCCAGCCCGTCGGACTCGGCGCCGGGCGGAGCGGCTCGGCGCCGCATCCCGCTTCCTGTTCGAGCGCCAGCGCGATCATCGTCCCGGAGCCGGTCTTCTCCTCGCTTCGCCAGCGGTAGCGGCCGAGCACGGCGTCGCCCCCGCACAGCCGAATCGCCTCCTCGCTTGCTCTCGCCTGGCCCTGCTCGAGGGTCAGGCCGGGCGCCGTGAGGGTGATCCGGAAGCGGCTGCCCTCCAGCTTCTCGCTCTGGATGACGGGGACGGCGGGGGCTGTCGCGATCAGCAGGGCGGCAAGGACGGGCATGGATCGAAGGCTAGAGCATCGTGCGTTGATCCTGCAACATCTCGTCATGCCGGGCTTGACCCGGCATCCACCTTACCTTTCCGGGGACGGCCAGGAAGAAGGTGGGTCCCGGGTCAAGCCCGGCATGACGGCTCAGGTTCAGCGCAGGCCGATCTGAACCGGAAAGGCGAGAAGCGATAGGGCCGCAAGGCGAGGAGGCGAAGCGACATGGCGGATTATCTGGCGACCGTGGACTGGCGCTCCGAGGGCGGCTTCAAAGAGGGGCGCTACAGCCGCGCCCACAGCTGGAGCTTCGACGGCGGCGCCGTCGTCCCGGCGTCGTCTTCGCCCCATGTGGTGCCCGCCCCGATGTCCGATCCCGCCGGAGTGGATCCGGAGGAGGCCCTGGTCGCCTCCGTCTCCTCCTGCCACATGCTCTGGTTCCTCCACCTCGCCCGGGCGGCTGGGCTCGACGTCGCCGCTTACCGGGACGAGGCCCGCGGAACGATGGGGAAGGACGAGAAGGGACGGATGGCGATGATCCGGATCGTCCTTCGCCCGCAAATCGAGTTCGCCGGCGACCCTCCCGACCCGGAAGCTCTGGGCCGCCTCCATCACGAGGCGCACGAGCGCTGCTTCATCGCCAACTCCCTCCTCACGGAGATCCTTGTCGAGGGGTGAGGCGGGGACCGCCTTGGCTTGCCTCGCTGCCGCATTGCGTTAGTCGGTAGGGAACCTTCGCTGACGAAAGCCCTGCCGATGCGCCTGCTCGCCGCCTTCCTGATCCTCTCCGCCGCCTTCGCCCCGGCCGCCGCCCAGGCGCCCGCCGCCGCGCCGGTGCGCACCCTCGAAGCGATGCGCCGCGATTTCCCGCTCGACCATCAGGCGATCGCCGCGACTCTGGCCGGCAAGCCCGCGGAGGAGGCGCGGCGCCTCGCTTATGCCGGCATCGACCGCTTCCTGCGCAGCCGGAGCGGCGCCGTCCTTGCCGCTCCGGGAGCGACCCTGCTGGCGATCGAGGCCCGGCAGGCGTCGCTTCTGCGGGCTCTGGGCAAGCAGGACGTGCGCCGCTGCGCCACCGTCGGCGACCGCGGCTTCTTCAGCAGCGAGGCGGCGGCCGGCGCGGCCCTGCCCGGGCTCGACGATTACGGGGTCGCGCTCGTCGAAGCGGCCAAGGCCGGCGCCGGCACGGCGCGCGCGCCGGCCCTCGCCGGCAAGGAGGATTTCGAGGCCTGGTTGGCCGCGGTCGAGAAGATCGAGCCGGGGGTGCCCGTCCGCGCCATGCTGTTCGACCGGGCGCTCCGCCTTCGATCGAGCCCCGAGCATCTGTGCCGCGGCGCCGCCGCGATGCACGAGGCGGTGGCCGCCCTTCCGCCCGGCGCCGGCGAGCGGCTCGCCAGGACCCTTCTGCGCTCGGTGCTCGCACCGCCCGCGTCCTGAAGGAACAGGCTCGGCGCGCGGCCGTTGGCGAAGGCGGATTCGAACAGCAGGAGCGCGTGCGATGGATCAACGGGAGCGGCAGCCGGACATCGGCAACGGCCTCAACGAAGCGGCACTGGCCAATCATGACCGCGAGGACATCGGCGGCGCTGGAGGCTCGAGCGGCGGCGGCACGATCGCGGGCCGGGGCGAGCCCTCCGGCGGGACGCTCGGCGGCACCGGCGGCACCCAGGGCGGAGTGCCGGGCGACATGCTCGGCGGCGGAGGCCCGATGGGCGCGGGCTCGGCCAGCCTCGGCGGCCAGGCCGGCGGGATCGCGGCCGAAGCGGCGGCGCTGGGCGACGCGTCGGGCGCACTGGCCGACGAGGCCGCGAAGGCTCAGCCGGGCGCGGAGCGGCTGAGCGCCGGCCCGACCGGCGCCGAGGCGATCGGCCAGGGCGCCGGACGCGGCGAGGTCGGCTCCGGCACGCCGGGCGACAAGGGGGATCTGGGCGGCGGCGACGTCGGACGAAGCCCGAGCGGAACCGCCAGCCCGGGCGGAGAGGGCAGGGCGTAACGCCCCTCCCGTCATCCCGGCGAAAGCCGGGACCTCGGGACGAGAAGTCTCGGCGCCTCAGGACGAGAAGTCTCGGCGGGTCACCCCGAGGTCCGGTCTTTAAGGTCTCGGCGGGTCTCGCCGAGGTTCCGGCTTTCGCCGGAATGACGGTTTGCTGCGGGTCCTGAGCCTCGCCGCGACAACGGCGCCTCACCATCCGCCTGCCCCAAAACGAAATGGAGGCCGGCGTTTCCGCCGGCCTCCACTGTCCCTAGGTCCGTTCGTCTTGCCCGAAGGCGCGGCTTGCTTTCCCAGGGAGGTTCCGGCCGAGGCCTTGCGGCCCCGGTCGGTCCCTCAGGTTCCTTCGCGGAGCCATTGCTGGCCCGGTTCCGGTTCCTGCGGGTCCCGCGCCCCGCCTTGCGGCCGGCTTCGGTTCCCTGGCGGGTTCCTTCCTTCTCGGCCTTGCGGCTCCAAATTCCGGTTCCCTGTCGGACTTCGATGAAGCGAGCTTCTTCGATGCCCTTTGCGGTTCCTTCCGCCCGAAGGCCTCAGGTTCCGCCGGACCCTCGAAGGAAAGTGGGTTCGGCCTTGGCTTGCGCCGCTGCCTCGCGCTTCTTCCTTCCGGTTGCCCGGACCCTGCCTGGCTCGGCTTTCCGTTCTTGCGAACTTCAGCCGCTCTTCCGCGGGGCCGTCCTTGGGAGCGTCTCTCCGTTTCCGGAAAGGCCGCTTCCCTGCGACAAGAGGACATTGGCACCGAACCCGAGTCGTACAAAGCTCTGAATCGGGTACCTGGCCTGTGGATAACGGGGATAACGGGGATAAACATGGATTAATCTCCGTCATCCCGGCGAAAGCCCGGACCTCGGGGAGACCCACCGAGATTTTACGATCTGGGGTCCGGCTTTCGCCGGGATGACGGGTTTGCTTGCCAGCCGCAGCGCGCCTCGCCATGAACCCGCCATGCGCCGCAAAGCCCGTACCGCCTCCAAGCCCGAGAACCGCCCCCGCTTCTGGGGGCGCCACGCGGTCGAGGCCGCGCTCGCCAACCCGGACCGCGAGGTGGTCCGGATCTGGGCCACGCGCGAGGCGGCGGCGGAGATCGAGCTTCCCAAGGACGTACCTTTCACCTTCGCCGACGCCGCCGACCTCGGCCGGCTGATCCCGCGGGACGCTCCCCATCAGGGGCTGGTCATAGAGGTCGAGCGGCTCGACGACCTGCTCCTCGTCGACGTCCTGCAGGACTCACCGGAAAGGCGGCCGCTGCTGGTCCTCGACCAGGTCACCGACCCTCACAACGTCGGCGCCATCCTTCGCTCGGCCGCCGCCTTCGACGCGCTCGCGCTGGTCACCCAGGACCGGCATGCGCCGCCCGAATCCGGCGCCCTCGCCAAGGCCGCGAGCGGGGCTCTGGAGACGGTGCCCTGGATTCGGGTGGTGAATCTCGCCCGGGCGCTGGACGAGATGGCCGAGGCCGGCTTCTGGCGGATCGGCCTCACCGGCGACGCCGGCATGCCCCTGGACGAGGCGGTCGGCCCGGCCCGGGTGGCGCTCGTTCTCGGCGCCGAAGGGGAGGGGATGCGGCAGAACACCGAGGCGCATTGCGACGCTTTGGCCCGGCTCCCGATCAGCGGCCGAATGGAGAGCCTCAACGTTTCCAATGCGGCCGCCGTCGCGCTATACGCGGTTGCGACACACAAGGGGTGACCGGGGGGGATAATTCCATGTCGTTCATGCGCTTCGCGTTCGCCGCAGCGGCGTCGCTCGTCCTTTCGTCCTGCATCCTCAGCCCCGGCAAGTTCGTCTCGACGCTCCATGTCGGCAAGGACCGCGCCTTCACCTTCACCTATGTCGGCGAGGTCATCCTCCTCGATCCCGCCGCCGCGATGCAGCAGGGCATGCAGGAGGGGCTGAACCAGCCCGCTCCCGCCGGTGAGGGAGGAATGGTGGACGAATCCGACATCGTCGCCAACGCCGCGGACGATGCCGCGCCGCCGCCCGCTCCCGCCGCCGAGACCGCTCAGGCGGTCGCCGAAGGCAAGGCCATCGCCGAGGCGCTGTCGAAGGAGGTCGGCTACCGGTCGGCCGAATATCTCGGCAGGAACGAGTTCCGCGTCGATTATTCCACGACCGGCAAGCTCGACCGAAGCTTCGTCTATCCGATCAATCTGGACGCCAAGTCGATCATCCCCTGGATCGCCGTCGAGGTCCGCAAGGACCGCACCGCCCGGATCAAGGCCATTGCCTTCGGCGACGATCAGGATGCCGGGCTGGGGGGCGGCGGCAAGCCCGATTCCGCGCCGAAGGAGCGCGAGGGCACCTTCACCTTCACCACCGACGCCGAACTCGTCATGCAGAATAACGAGGAGGGCATGGCACCCGGCGCCGGCAAGAAGGTGGTGTGGAAAGTCACTCCTGCGAGCAAGATCGTGCCGACGGCGGTGGTGAGGTTCGCGAACTAGGCTGAATCGACATTCAGCGGATGCTGGAGGCGCACAGCCCCTCTCCCGTCCTCCACGGGAGAGGAGGGGCCCAAACGAAGCTTGGGAGGTGAGGGTCTGCAGCACCGACCCGGCAAGACCCTCACCTCCCACCGCTTCGCGGTGGGCCCCTCCTCTCCCGCGAAAAGCGGGAGAGGAGACGAAAGCGGACCGCTGAATGTCGAT
>DASVTN010000105.1:0-7633 GCA_036387555.1 Allosphingosinicella sp.
CTTCACCTTGGCGTCGGTGCGGTAGATGTCCTCCGGGTCGCCGGACAGCGCAACCCAGCGAAACGGCCCAATCCCGCGGCAGAACAGCGGGCGGACGTACGCGGGCACGAAGCCCGGGAAGTCGAACGCGTGGGTAACGCCCTCGTCCTTCGCCACCTGGCGGATGTTGTTGCCGTAATCGAAGGTCGGAATGCCGGCTTCGCGGAAGGCGAGCATCGCCTCGACATGCACCGCCATGGAACGCCGCGCCGCGTCCTCCACCGCCTGGGGATCGCGCTCGCGCAGCTGTGTCCACTTCTCCACCGTCCAGCCGAGCGGCAGGTAGCCGTTGACCGGATCGTGGGCGGACGTCTGGTCGGTCACCGCATCGGGCCGGATGCCGCGCCGGACCATCTCCGGCAGGATCTCCGCCGCATTGCCGAGGAGGCCGACGGAAGTTGGCGAAAGTGCCGCGGAAAGAATTTCGAGCGCTTCGTCGATGCTGCCCGCCTGATGATCTAAGTACCTGGTTTCCAAGCGTTTTTCGATGCGGCTTTGCTGGCACTCCACCGCGATGCAATGCGCGCCCGCCATCACCGCCGCGAGCGGCTGCGCCCCGCCCATGCCGCCAAGGCCCGCGGTCAGGATCCAGCGGCCCTTCAGGTCGCCGCCATAATGCTGCCGGCCCATCTCCACGAAGGTCTCGTAGGTGCCCTGCACGATGCCCTGGGTGCCGATGTAGATCCACGATCCGGCCGTCATCTGGCCGTACATCATCAGCCCCTTGCGATCGAGCTCGTGGAAATGGTCCCAGGTCGCCCATTTGGGAACCAGGTTGGAATTGGCGATCAGCACCCGCGGAGCGTCGGCATGGGTGCGGAAGACGCCGACCGGCTTGCCCGACTGGACGAGCAGGGTCTGGTCGTCCTCCAGCCGCTCCAGGGTCTCCACGATCTTGTCGAAGCTCGCCCAGTCCCGCGCCGCGCGGCCGATCCCGCCGTAGACGACCAGCTCCTCGGGCGCCTCGGCGACCCGCGGGTCGAGATTGTTCTGGAGCATCCGCACGGCCGCCTCGGTCGCCCAGGATTTTGCGACGAGGTCCGGCCCGGTGCGGGCGCGGATGGAGCGGGAATTGTCGCGGCGGGAATGCATGGGGCGGTCTTAAGGGGTGGCGAGGAGCAAGTGAACCGTCATCCCGGGAGGGACCCCATCAAAGTAGTACTTTGATGGGACCCGAAAGCCGGGACCTCAGGACCAGAAGTCTCGGAGGGTCTCCCCCAGATCCCGGCTTTCGCCGGGATGACGGTCAGCTGTCCACCCCCGCCACGATCCGCCGCTCGGGCCCCGGCAGCCCGATCCAGTAAGCGAGCTCCGCGGGCCGGCTCACCCGCCACACGCACAGGTCCGCGGCCTTGCCGGTGGAGATGGTGCCGACCTCCTTTTCGAGCCCGAGCGCCTTTGCGGCATGCACCGTCATGCCAGCCAGCGCCTCCTCCGGAGTGAGCTCGAACAGGGTGCAAGCCATGCTCAGCATCAGAGTCGGCGAAAGCACGGGCGAGGTGCCCGGGTTGCAATCGGTCGCCACCGCCATCGGGACGCCATACCGGCGAAGCAGGTCGACGGGCGGCTTCCGCGTCTCCCGCAGGGCATAGAAGGCGCCGGGAAGCAGGACCGCGACCATTCCAGCTCGCGCCATCGCCCCGACACCGGCTTCGTCGGCATGTTCGAGATGATCGGCGGAGAGCGCCCCGAACTCCGCCGCGAGCGCCGCGCCGTTGAGGTTGGAGAGCTGCTCGGCGTGCAGCTTGACCCTGAGCCCCTGCTCGTCCGCGGCCTCGAACAGCGCGCGCACCTCGTCCGAGGTGAAGCCGATCCCTTCGCAGAACGCATCCACCGCCCGCGCCAGCCCTGCCTCGGCCACGGCCGGGATCATCTCCTCGATCGCCAGGCGGACGAACTCCTCCCGGCTTTCCTTATGCTCCGGCGGCAGCGCATGGAGCGCGAGCAGGGTCGGCACCGTCCGCACCGGCTCGCTTGCCCCAAGCGCCTTCACCGCCTCCAGCATCTTCATCTCGCTCGGCAGGTCGAGCCCGTAGCCGGACTTGATCTCGACCGTCGTCGCTCCGCCGCGCATCAGCGCCCGAAGCCGGGGCCGGGCCTGCTCGACCAGCTCCTCCAGCGAGGCGAAGCGGGTCGCCTTCACCGAGGAGATGATCCCGCCCCCGGCGCGCGCGATCTCCTCGTAGCTGGCGCCGCCCAGGCGCTGCTCGAACTCCGCCGCCCGATTGCCTCCGAAGACGAGGTGGGTGTGGCAGTCGATCAGCCCCGGAGTGACCCAGGCGCCGCCGAGCGGCTCGACCGCCCGCGCCCGATAGCCGGCAAGGTCGATCCGCCGCCCGACCCGGACGATACGGCCGTCCTGGATTCCGATCGCCCCGTCCTCGATGGCCGCGAAGGCGCCCGGAACGGCGGGGTCCATCGTCGCGATATGGCAGTCGGTGAGCAGTCGGTCCCACATGGGTCGCTTCTTAACCTTCGTCCGATTAAGAGCAACGCCATGAGCTGGAAATCCATCGCTGACTTGATCGGCAGCGAGGGCCAGGTCGCGATCCTTGGCGCGCCCATGGAATCAGGCTCGGTGACCCCGGGCCGCTGCGATCTCGCCCCCGACACCATCCGCCGCGCCCTCAGGCGCTTCAGTACCTACGACGTCGAGAGGAGCTCCGAGCTGTTCTTCGCCGTCCGGGATCTTGGCGACGTGCCGGTTCAGGGCGTCAGCCCGGCCGACGGTTTCGCGCCGATTCGGGATGCCGCCGCGGCGGCCGTCGCCCAGCATCGCCTGACCCTGCTGCTCGGCGGCAACAACGCGGTGACGAGGCCCGCCGCGCACGCGCTCGGACTGCCGCTCGCGAAGATCGGCCTGATCACGCTCGACGCCCACTTCGATCTCCGAAGCACGGCCGGCGGACCGATGAACGGCAATCCGATACGTTGCCTGCTCGAAGACGGCCTTCCCGGCTCCAACATCTGCCAGATCGGGCTTGCTCCCTTCGCCAACACGGCTCGCATGCATGCCGACGCCCAGGCCGCGGGGATCGGCGTCTATACGATGGCCGATTGCCTGGAGCGCGGCATTCTCGCGGTCCTGAACCATGCGCTGGCCCGCTTCGTCCATGTGGAGGCGCTGATGATCGACTTCGACATCGACGTCATCGACCGGGCGTCCTGCCCCGGGGCTCCCGGCGCCCGGCCCGGGGGGATGCCCGTCTCAATGTTCTTCGCCGCCGCCCGCCGCCTCGCGGCCGAGCCGAGGGTGAAGCTGGTCGACCTCACCGAGTTCGACCCCGCGCTGGACGTCAGCGACATCACGGCTCTGACGGCGGGACGGTGGGTGAGCGAGATCCTCGCCGGGTTTGCCGGGCGGTAATGCCAATTCCTCCCCGAGCTTGCTCCGGGAGGGGGACCGCGGCGCGTAGCGTCGTGGTGGAGGGGCAATGCTGACTCGGATGACCCCTCCACCAGGCTCCGCCTGGTCCCCCTCCCCGAGGCAAGCTCGGGGAGGAATTAGAGTTCCTTGAGCGCCACCGCCGTATCCGCCAGCCGCTCCGGCGCGACCACGCGCCGCTCCAGGATCAGCTTCTTCCCCTGCACATAGTCCCTGGTCGAATTGACGCAGTCGAGGGCGATGACCCGGCCGCCCAGCAGATACACGACGGAGAAGCTGCGCGCGCCGGGCCGCCCGCGAACCACCGTGGAATCGTGTCCCACCGAGAGGCCCACCGTCTGCAGGCGCAGGTCGTACTGGTTGGACCAGAACCAGGGGACGGCATCGTAAGGCTCCGCCCGGCCTAATATGGCCCTGGCCGCGGTCGCCGCCTGGTCGTGGGCGTTCTGGACCGATTCGAGGCGGATTCTCAGCCCTCCGGCGAAGCGGTTCTCGTGCGCCGCGCAGTCGCCGGCCGCATAGACGTCGGCCAGGCTGGTCCGGCAAAAGGCGTCGACCTCTACTCCGTTCGCTCCGGCGGCGCCGGCGGCGAGCAGGGGCGCCGCCGCCGCTTCGACCCCGATCCCCACGATCGCCATTTCAGCTTCGATCGTCGCCCCGTCCTGAAGGCGGAGCGCGGCGACCCGGCCGCTCTCGCCGACGATCGACGCCACCGCCGCGCCGAGCCGGACGTCCACGCCCTGGGCGCGATGCTCGGCGGCGTAGAATTGCGAAATCTCCGGCCCCGCCACCCGCGCCAGCACCCGGTCTAGCGCCTCCAGCAACACCACTTCCTTGCCGAGCTTTCGAAGCACCGCCGCGGCTTCGAGGCCGACATAGCCCCCGCCGACGACCGCGACTCGGCGCACCGAATCGAGCTGGCTTCGAATCGAATCGACGTCTTGCCGGCGCCGGACGACATGGACTCCGGCGAGATCGCCGCCTTCGCAGCCGAGCCGCCGAGGCTCGCCGCCCGCGGCCCAGATCAGCTTGCCGTAGCCGAAGCGGACGCCGTCGACCGAGGTCACCTGCTTCGCCGCCGGATCGACGGCGGCGATGCGGGTGCCGAGGACGAGCTCCACGCCGCGGTCGGCCCAGAAGCTTTCGGGGCGCACCAGCAGGCGCTCGAACGCCTTCTCGCCGGCGAGATATTCCTTGGAGAGCGGCGGCCGCTCGTAGGGCGGCTCCGGCTCCGCGCCGATCAGTGCGATCGAGCCTTCGAAGCCGAGCTGCCGAAGCTGGATCGCCGCCTGGGCGCCGGCATGCCCGGCGCCGACGATGAGGATGTCGTGGTGGGTCACGGGAGCGCTATCTGAAATCCTCCCCGAGCTCGCTCGGGGAGGGGACCAGGCGAAGCCTGGTGGAGGCGTGAATCTGACTCAGCATCACCCCTCCACCACGACGCTTCGCGCCGCGGTCCCCCTCCCCGAGGCAAGCTCGGGGAGGAATTCAGTCAGTCCTTCGGCTCGACCGTGACCGCGACGAGCGGGTCGGATCCGCCGGGAGCGGGCGCCGCGACGCCGTTGCCCGCGCCCGCGACGAGGTTCTCGAGGGTCGAGCCGTCGAAGCCGAGCTCCTTCATCAGCCCGTCGACGATCGGCGCCTGGGCGCGGTAGCGAAGCGCCGCGGCGACGGCGCTGGAGGCGAGATTGCCCTCGCCGCCCGAGCCCGAACCGCCGCCGCCGTTCGAACCGCCGGAAAGGCCTTCCACCTGGACGATCTTGATCGAATCGATCGCCTCCATCGGCTTGGCGGCCTCGCGGACGACTTCGGGAAGCACCCTCAGCAGCGCCATCTTGGTCTGGAGCGAGATCTGGTCGGAGGAGAGCAGGTTCGCCGCCTCGTTGATCGCCCGCTGGCCGGCGGCCTCGACCTCGAAGCGGACCCGCGACGCCTCGGCGCGCAGCTTCTCGGCCTCGGCCTCGCCCTCCGCGCCCAGACGCATCGCCTCGGCGCGGTCGGCGGCGGCCTGCTTCTCGGCATCGGCCTGGACCCTGATCCCGATCGCGCTTCGCTCGGCCTCGCGGCTGGCGTCGATGAGCTCGATCCGCTTCACGCGCTCGGCGACCTCCGTCTCTCGGGCGGTCCCGACCCGTTCCTCGGCGGCGACCGCCTCGGCCCGGGCCTTGTCGGCCTCGGCCTTGGCCTGGCTTTCCTCGCGGCTCTTGTTCTGGATCGCGATCTGCTGCTCCTGGCGGGCGATCTCGACCGCCTGGGTCTGGGCGATCTTGGCCTGCTCGACGACCTTGTTCGCCTCGATCTGGGCGCTGTCGACCTGGCGCTTGGCGGTGATCTTCGCCTCGTCGGCCTCGCGCTGCCGCTCGGCCTGCGTCTGGGCGACCTCGGCATTCTGGGCCGCGCGCCGGACCTCGACCTCGCGCTCCTGCTCCAATCGGGCGAACTCGGTGTCGCGGCCGATCTCGAAGCTCTTCCGGGCCGCTTCCAGGTTCTTCGCCTCGATCTGAACCCGGGTCTCCTGCTCGATGTCGTTGCGCGCCTTGCGGCGAAGCTCGATCTGCTCGGTGAGCTTGGTGAGGCCCTCGGCGTCGAAGGCGTTGTTGGCGTTGAAATGCTCGATCGAGGTCTGGTCGAGGCCGGTGAGCGACACCGATTCGAGCTCGAGGCCGTTCATCGCCAGATCGGCCGACGAGACCTGCTGCACCTTCTGGACGAACTCGCTGCGCTGCTCATGGAGCTGGTTCATCGTCATTCCGGCGGCGACGGAGCGCAGCGCGTCGACGAACTTGCCCTCGATCAGCTCCTTGAGGTTCTCCGGATGCATGGTGCGAAGGCCCAGCGTCTGTGCGGCGATGGCGATCGACTCGCGGTCCGGGCGGACCCGGACGTAGAATTCCGCCTTCACGTCGATCCGAAGCCGGTCGAGCGTGATCAGCGCATCGACATTCTTGCGTTCGACGGCGAGCCGGACGGTGTTGAGGTTGACCGGCATGGTCTCGTGGAGGACCGGAAGGACGAGCGCGCCGCCGTTGATGACGACCTTCTCGCCGCCGAAGCCGGTGCGGACGAAGCCGATCTCCTTGGTGGCCCGGCGGTAGAGGCGGGTGATGATCAGCCCCAATATGAGCAGGGCCGCGACCACGATCCCCGCATAAATGGCCATCTGGACCATGTCAGTCTCTCCTGTTTGAAATTGGCCGGTTCAGCGTGGGAAGCACGTCGAAGCGGGATTCGATTCCCTCGGCTCTGGCGAGCGCGATGAAGATGTTGCCCTCGCGGCTGGCGAGGCGGACGGTCTCGCCTTCGCCGAAGGCATGGTCGTCGTCATAAGGCTCGACCATGACGTAATGGACCTGGCCGTGGTCGTCGCTCACCCGCACCTGGGCGGGGGAGCCGCGGCGCGCGGTTCCGATCGTGATCGTGCCTTTCTTGCCGACGAGGCTGTCGAGGCTCACCGCGGTGGTCTCGTCGCGCGGCATGATGCGGGCGAGGCCGTGGGCTCCGAGGCCGGTCAGCGGAAGGGCCGCGGCGACGGCGGCGGGAGTCGCGATCCACAGCGGCAGCGGTCCGGCGAATTGCTGGATGGCGAGGCCGGCGAGGCCGAACAGGGCCAGGAAGACGACGAGCAGGATCAGCAGCGGCACCTGGCCGACGCCGAGCCAGCCGAGCAGGTCGCCGCCGCCGTCCACGTCGGCGCCGACGTCGAGATGCACCGCCGACGCTCCGAGGCCGAGCGCCTCCACTGCCCCGATCATCAGCATGACCAGAAGCGCGACCGAAAACGGCAAATTCGCCGGTGCGGCGAAGATTTCCAGCATTCCCCCGTCCCCTCGAATCGAAGGATAATCGGAATGTACGTAATTTCCTAGTTAAATCCGGGGTTTGCTGCTGCTGCTGAAGCTTCGGCGCGGGCTAAGCCATTGCCAGCGGTGCGCTTCCCGGCCATGGGCGGGCATCATGGCGACCGTCGGTGCCGACCTTCCACTGGACTTCCGGCAGGCGATGCGCCGCGTCGCCTCGACCGTGAACGTCATCACCGTGTGCGTCGGCGGAGAGCCGATGGGGATCACCGCCACCGCCATGTCGTCGCTGTCGCTGGACCCGCCCAGCCTGCTCATCTGCATCAACCGCACCGCCTCCCTCCACAGCCCGATGGAGGACGTCTCCCATTTCTGCGTCAACGTGCTCCACCGAAGCCAGGAGGACATCGCG
>DASVTN010000106.1:0-49439 GCA_036387555.1 Allosphingosinicella sp.
CCCGGCTTTGACAGCGGCCTGTCTCTGTGGCAAGCGCGCCGCAACCGGTCGGAAGCGGCCGTCATTCCTTTTTTGAGTGGAGACTTTTCACCGATGGTGAAGCCTGAATGGGGCACCAAGCGCACTTGTCCCAAGTGCGCCACCCGCTTTTACGATCTCGGCAAGGACGATCCGGTGACCTGCCTCGCCTGCGGAGTCGCCTGGGATCCCGAGCCCGTGCTCAAGTCCAAGCAGCCGCTGCCGTACGACGCGCCGAAGAAGGAGGTCGTCGTCGACGAGAAGGAGGATGCCGATCTGGCCGCCGAGGATCTCGTCATCGACGAGGATGCCGAGGAGAATCCGGACGACGAGGTCGATCTGGGCGGCGACGACGATATCGGCGTTCCCGGAGCCGGGGACGACGACGAGGAGGTTTGATCCCGCGGGAGGGACAGTCACTTTTCCGAACCCCGGCGGGTCATTTCGCACGACGTGCGGAAAAGTGACTGTCCCTGTTGCCAATACCCGGCGCCTTGCCTAAATCCGGCGCCGCAGCGGCCCTCCCAGGGGCCGGCGAAAAAGGTTCGGGGCCGTAGCTCAGCTGGGAGAGCGCTGCAATGGCATTGCAGAGGTCAGGGGTTCGATCCCCCTCGGCTCCACCATTTTCGAAAGACGCGGTCCAGCACCACGGCCCTTGGCGGCTAGGGCAGGTGCGCCGCGATCCGGCGCATCACATCATCTATGGGGAAAGCGTAGACGTAGCTCGGCGGCTCGCCTCCGAAAAGCATACCGCAGGCCACAATGCTCCGGCCCGTTCCGGTGCAGATGAGCGACCCGGAATGACCGGGAGCCACCATTCCCTGATCGACCTGGAGCCTCCAGAAATTCGCGTAGGGAAAGGTTGCCCCGTCGACCAAGATGGGAACGGGAATATCGGCCACCGTAGGCTGGGGGTCGGAACACAGTATCTTGACGCCGTTCACCGTGTACCAGAAGCGACTATTGCTCGTCCCGACAAAATTCGAGAACCCGGCAATCGGACGCGATTCGCCAACGACGGCGTGGCGATCGACTTCGACGAACCTCGCTTCGACGATCGCGAGATCCTCTTCCATCGGCAGGTTCGCGGGGTCGCTAATATAGATCCTGCGACCGATTTGCTTGAAGTGCATGGTGGCGGGATCCTGGACCGCCGGTTCTCCGGGAAAGCCCAGCCGCAGGTTCGCAACCACATGGGCATTGGTCGCTATGTAGCTGCGGTTGTCTTTCGAGAAAGTGAGCCCGCACATGCCGATATCGCCGTCGGCGGCCCGGATTACATGCCCGGCGCGCATGCCGAGCGCCTGCGGTGTGGCGGGTAATTCGACGACATCCGTCGGGAGCGTTAAGGTCGAGCCGTCGGGCATCTGGACGTCGAAGGCGAGGGGGATGAGATCTTCGCCTGTGGCGCCGCCCTTTCGGGTCACGTAGGCGACGAGACTCAGTTCGCCCGTTCGGCGACCTTCGACCCGCCTGTCGCCGACGGTGATATAGACGACGTCAGGGCGCGAGAGCATTTCCTGCGCCTGGTTGGAGGCGAGTTCTCGCAGAGCCTCGAGCCGAAGGCGCCACGCCCTGCGCGAAGCGGCCGGCCTCGGGGGAGCGTCGACCTGGGCTTTTCCCCGCGCCACCGTCAGCGCTTCGGCGGCTTGGGCTTCGCAGGCGTGGGTGCCGGCGCCTCCTCGAGGGGATTGGCATTGATGCTCTCGATCGACTCCATCTGGGCCACGGCCGGGTCCACCGTCAGGCGCGGGGGCGGAAAGTTGGCGACGCACTCCATGTTGCGGTACCGCCTGAGACCGCAGCGGCCGGCCGCAGCTTCGGCGGGCGTGAAGAATAGAGGCTCAAGAGCGGCGATCTTTCCACCCTCGAAGACGATGTTGTAGATCTGTATCGATGAAGAGGCGCCGGCCGCCGCCCCGCTCAATCCGAATGCCGCGGGAAGCTTGTCCGTAAGAGGCTTGGCGAGATCCAGCAGCTTCAGGGGAAAGGCTGTTGAGTCCTGATTGCTGACGACCTTGCTGAGCCCGCCTGTGGTGGCGAACTCGAGGGTCAGGTCGTGCTTCGCGAGGAACGAACTGAATCGGATCGCCGTCCCCCTGTCGGGGCTTTGCACCATGATGATGCTGGCGTGACCGTTCTCCACGACCAGCAGGGGCACCTGGTCGTGAACGATAAGTCCGCGAGGAAGCCGCTCGGGCGGACCGCTGAGGTCGACCCGTTCCGCAGTGAAGTTCGCACAGGCGCCCAGCGCGAGGACGGCTGCTCCCAGAAGTGGTGTAGCCAGTCTTGCGATGATCATGATCCACCCCATTTCCCTGTTGATTACGAACCAACGTTAGCAGCAAGCTGTGTTTTCAGCCGTGATGCTTATCACGGTCGGGGGGAAGGTGGCATGGCACGGTTGCGGGCGCAGGGCGGGGTGACCCAAATTCGTACAAAAACAGCGATCGTACATGGTTGAGCGTTCCTAGCGCGCCCAACCGGCCTGCTGGAAAATGCGGATAAACAGTGACAGTATACATTTACTGACGCCTCGCACGCGTGGCGGATTCGGTTGTAAATGTATACTGTCACTGTTGCCCGCACGCATGGCGGACTCGGCTGGAATCTATCCTGTCACTGTTGCCGTGCTCGGCGGCTCACCGTGGTGAAGCTGCCGCCGCCGGCCAGGGCCATGGGGAGGAGCAGCTGTCAGAAGCGACTGCCCTAGCTCTCCGCCCGAGGATAAGCAGTGACAGTATACATTTACGGACGCCTCGCGCGCGTGGCGGAGTCGGCCTTGAATGCATACTGTCACTGTTTGCACGGCCTTCGCGTGAGTGGAGGCCGTAAATCACGCCGCCACCGTCACCAGATGGCACCCGTCCTCCCTCTCCTCGAACTCGATCCTCACATCGAGGAACTTCGCGATCACCTCCGCGCCCGTTCGGCTGTGCTGCGACGGCTTCACGGTGGTGAAGCTGCCGCCGCCGGCGAGGGCCATCGGGAGGAGGAGCTGGTCGGCGAGGTAGGGGCCGGCGACGGCGCTGGAGGACAGGTAGCCGGCCATCCGCTTCGCCGCCTTCTGGCCGACGATCTGGGCGGGGACGCCGAGTTGGCCGAAGCCCGACACCAGCTCGCTGGCATGGTCGAAGACGGCTTCGAGCATGAGGATGTTGCCGGGGCCCTGGCGTTCGGGGAGCTGCTCGATGCGGCGGGATTCCTCGGGCCAGCCGAGGACCTCGCCGACGGCCGCCAGCTCGCGGACGGCGATGTCGCCCGGCAAGGCGGCGACGATCGCGCGCGCCATCACCGAGCGGAGCTCGCCGCGCTCGAGGAGGTCGAGGCGGGCGAGCCGGGCGCAGGGCTCGATCTCGATTTCGATGCGGCCGCCGCCGGCGGGGTAGAAGCCGGGGCGGGTCAGCTTCGCCGTCACTCGCGGGCCCATCCGGTTGAGGACCGGCAGGAATACCTTCTCGAGGAAGTCGAAGGGCGGGGCGTGGATGTTGTGGGTGCCGCCTTCGAGGACGAGCGAGGAGGGGCCGTCCGCGAGGATGAGCGGGGGAAGGATCGTCTGAAGGACGAGGCTGGTGCTTCCGGCGGTGCCGACGGCGAAGCGGTGCTCGCCGGGCTTCACCTTGCCGGGGACGAAGCTGAGCTCCGAGGCTCCCACCGCCAGCTCCTCGCACTCGGCGCCGCCGATCGCGCAGGCCGCCTCGACCGCGGTGACATGCTGGCGCATGACGCCGGGCCGCGAGCGGTTGGCCCGGATCTTCTCGATCCGGAAGGGCTTTCCGGTGAGGATGGAGAGGGAGAGCGAGGTCCGAAGAACCTGCCCTCCGCCTTCGCCCTCGGAGCCGTCGATGATGATCATTGTTCTTCCTCTTGATTCCTCCCCCGGTTTTCCGGGGGAGGGGGACCGCGCGAAGCGCGGTGGAGGGGTTCTTCGGACCCGGAGTCGGCAAGAGCCCCTCCACCATGCTTCGCATGATCCCCCTCCCCTGCAAATGCAGGGGCGGATACTTGAGGCCGGGGCCGGTTGATCTCGATACCGCCTCACCCCTTCACGCACACCACCTGCTTCAGCGTGTGGACGATCTCGACCAGGTCCGCCTGCGCGGCCATGACGGCCTCGATCGGCTTGTAGGCCGCCGGGGTCTCGTCGATCACTCCGGCGTCCTTGCGGCATTCCACGCCCTCGGTCGCCAGGATATGGTCGTCGAGCGTGAACACCTTCTTGGCCTCGGTGCGGGACATGAGCCGGCCCGCGCCGTGGCTGCAGCTGTCGAACGATTCGGCGTTGCCGCGGCCGCGCACGATGAACGATTTCGCGCCCATCGAGCCGGGGATGATCCCCATCACGCCCTTGGCGGCGCGCACGGCGCCCTTGCGGGTGACGAGCACGTTCTCGCCGAAATGGTTCTCCTTCTGGACGTAGTTGTGGTGGCAGTTGATCGCCTCGAGCTCCGCCTCGAAGGGCTTGGCGATGACCGTCCGGATGGCCCGGATCACGTTGGTCATCATCATCCGGCGGTTCAGCGCCGCGAAGTCCTGGGCCCAGCCGACCGCCTCGACATAATCGTCGAAATGGTCGGTGCCTTCGGTGAAGTAGGCCAGGTTCTCGTCCGGCAGGTTGATGAACCACTTGCGCATGTCCTGCTTCGCAAGCTCGATGAAGAAGCTGCCGATCGCGTTGCCGACCCCGCGCGAGCCCGAATGGAGCATGATCCACACCTCGTCCTGCTCGTCGAGGCAGAGCTCGATGAAATGGTTGCCGGTGCCGAGCGTGCCGAGATGGACGAGGTTGTTCGTCTTCTCGAGGCGCGGATATTTGTCGGTGATGCGCTTGAACCGCTCGGCGAGGGTCGCCCAGGCGGCGGCGATCTCGGGCGGCGGGTCGCCCCAGCTGCCCTTGTCGCGCTTGCTCCGGCCGACGTCGCGGCCGTGCGGCACCGCCTGCTCGATCGCCGAGCGGATCCCCTCCAGGGTGTCGGGAAGGTCCGCCGCGTAGAGCGAGGTGCGCGCCGCCATCATCCCGCAGCCGATATCGACCCCGACCGCGGCCGGGATGACCGCGCCCCGGGTCGGGATGACGGAGCCGACGGTCGCGCCGATTCCGACATGGACGTCGGGCATTACGGCGACGTGGCGGAAGATGAACGGCATCTTCGCCGCGCTCGCGAGCTGCTGGCGCGCCTTGGGATCGACCGCGACGCCCCGGGTCCACATCTTGACCGGGGCCCCGCCCTCGACGGGCATATATTCGAAACTCTGCTCGGCCATGAGGCCCTCCTGTGTCTTCTTGTGTACGTCAACGCGGTCCGGCGACAAGGTCGTGGCGAGACATCCTCCCGCCTTGCGGCGGGGGGAGGATTCGAACCTCCTTTCGTACCGATGTAGTCCCGCCGGCATTCGCCGGCTTGCTCGGGCACGGGACGAAAGTTGGCCGGAACATCGTGACAGGATGTAGTTTCGGCCGGCATTCCCGATGCCGTCGCAGCTTTCTCGTCATTCCGGCGGAGGCCGGAAATCCACGAACACTGCCGTTCCGGTCCTGGCAAGGCGGTGTTCACGGATCCGGCCTTCGCCGGGATGACGTATCGAGTGAAGGCCGTGGCGACGAGAGATGGCGGGACGCGGTCCTTAAGCTACGTTCCAGCGGCGGGACTCGAACCCGCATCTCCCGGTCGCCCGGGCGCTTTACTCGTCGGACCTCGTCAGTGGATGTAGTCCCGCCGGCATTCGCCACGGCCTTCTTTCCTTCACACCTCCATTTCGTTCACTTCGGCGACCCAGTCGCGCTCCCCATCGCCCGAGGCGAAGCGGGAGAGCGTCCCGAACACCGAGTCGGAGAAGCCTCCGACGTTGAGGATGTCCTTGCGGCCCTTCGCCTGGCTGGTCCCGTACGGCTGGAGATCGATGCAGACGAGCTTCGCCGCCGGGCACCTGTTCTTCAGCCGGTTCCACTCGTTCATCGTCGCCGTGGCTCCGTGCCGGGTGGCGTCGACCCAGGACTGGTTGTCCGAGACGATCACCACCAGATCGACCATCGCCCCCTTCGCGTTGAGAAGGGAGAGCGGAGCCGAGACGTTGGTCCCGCCGCCGCCGACCGACGCCAGCTTGGCGGCGTTGGCCGCGACCCGGGCGAACGGATCGAGCTCGATCGGCACGACCTGCTCCTCGAACGGCAGAAGCATCGCTTCCCGGTTGCGGCGGAGCACCGCCGCCGCGACCAGGGCCGCGACATCGATGCACCGGACCGCGGACGAGGCGCCCTTGCGGTATCCCGTCACCGGCGAGGCCATCGAACCCGACACGTCGGGCGCGACGACCACCCGGCCCTCGAACGCCGGAACGTTCGCAAGGCTGGCTTCAAGCGCCGTCTCCAGCGCCGCCTGGACCTTGAGCGGAACGCCCTCGGCAACCGAGCCCAGGGCCACCATCAGCTGGTACGGGAGGACCCGCGCCTTCGACAGCGCCTCCGGATCGGCGAGCCGCTCCGACACCCTTTCGGTCACGCCCTCGACAGCGAAGGCGCCTTTGCGCGCCAGCGTGTTGAGGTTCATGCGCAGCGCCTGCCAGCCCATCCGGCCGGCGAGCTCCGCCCATTGCCCGGCCGCAAGCTCGAAAGCGGACAGCCACTCGAAGGGCACCTCGGGGAGGGGAAGCGAGGGATCCCGCTTCCACGCCTCGAAGGCGGCGATCTCGGTCGGCAGCGCGGCCACGTCGTAGGGCTTCCCGATCAGCCAG
The DNA here is from genome assembly GCA_036387555.1 of Allosphingosinicella sp. Lineage (GTDB taxonomy): Bacteria > Pseudomonadota > Alphaproteobacteria > Sphingomonadales > Sphingomonadaceae > Allosphingosinicella. Next base: position 6,751 of record DASVTN010000106.1, read on the forward strand.
GCGTAGAAGGCCCGGCGGCCGTCGTCGGCAGGCTTGGGGTGGACCATCCTGACGATGTCGGCGAGCGAGGGATCCTTGCCCGTCGCGGCCTGCATCAGGGACCGCATCGACGCCTGCTCGAGCCAGTTCTGGACGAGCCGCTTGGGGCGCGTTCCAAGCGACCTGCGCCCGACCGCTCCCGAGCGCATGATCTGCACGAAGTTGCGCAGCATCCGCCCGTTGTCGATCGTCCGAGCGAAGACCCGGACCGCGAGGTCGGGGTCCGCCAGCGTCAGGTAAGCCGTCAGCAAGGCGGGCATGTCCTTCATCGTCCCGCGGGTGCGGGCATAGACCGCCGCCCTGGCGACGAAGAGCGGGTCCGCCGCCTTCGCCGCCGCCAGCACCTCCTCGAGCTGCGTTTCCGCGGCCGCGTAGAAACCATCGTGGAGGGTTCCGGTCGCGGCCAGCTGGGCGAGCTTGTGCTCGGGCCGGTAGGCATAAGCCGGCGAAAGCTCCCGGTTTAGAATGTCCGCGGCGGGAGCCAGGAGCCTGGCGACCGCGGAAGCGAAAAGGCCCTTGTTGGCCATGGCATCTTCCTTGTGTCTGGCATTCGGGGCGGCCGGCCCATTCCGGCCGCCCCTTCTTCCGCCGCTTGCCGGACGGTTCGACGTCGCCCGGCCCAAACGTGATTGCAGGGGCCGTGCCAAACCCGGCTCGGCTCCGGATAAAAGTGGCAAGAGGCTGGTAACAAAGGAATCTTTTTGAGAGACCGAATCTGGAGAGGGTTGCAGCGCCTGCCGGCTTTCCTATCGACAAGGATAAGGCTTTATCCCATGGTATAAGGATGCGACCCACTATCGTCCTCGGCTTCGTCGGCTCCACCCTCGATTCCAGCAAGATGGGGCCGTCGCGCTGGAACAAGTGGCGGCCGAGCGTCGGCCTATGCATGCACGAGGATCTTCGGGTCGACCGCTTCGAGCTGATCCACGGCGGCCTCCACGAGGGGCTGGCGCGCTACGTCACCTCCGATATCGCCGGGGTGTCGCCCGAAACGATGGTGCGGCCGCATCTGCTCGATTTCGCCGACCCTTGGGATTTCGAGGAGGTGTACGGAAAGCTGCTCGATTTCGCCCGGGCCTATCCGTTCGATCCGGAAGCAGAGGATTATCTCGTCCACATCACCACCGGCACCCATGTCGCCCAGATCTGCCTCTTCCTCCTCACCGAGGCCCGCTACCTGCCCGGCAAGCTTCTCCAGACCCACCCGTCGCGCGGGACGGTGAGCCCGTCGGGCAGCTGGAGCGTCATCGACCTCGACCTGTCGCGCTACGACAGCATCGCCACCCGCTTCGCCGTCGCCGCCGCCGAAGGCAGCTCCTTCCTCAAATCGGGGATCGAGACGCGCAACCCCGCCTTCAACCGGATGATCGACGAGATCGAGCAGGTGGCGCTGCGCTCGCGCGCGCCGTTCCTGCTGATGGGGCCGACCGGCGCGGGCAAGTCGCAGCTCGCCCGCCGCATCTTCGATCTCAAGCGCCTGAAGCACCAGGTCTCGGGCGGGTTCGTCGAGGTGAATTGCGCCACCTTGAAGGGCGACAGCGCGATGTCGGCGCTCTTCGGCCACAAGAAGGGGGCCTATACCGGCGCCGGCGCCGACCGCCCTGGCCTGCTTCGAACCGCGGACAAGGGAGTGCTCTTCCTCGACGAGATCGGCGAGCTCGGCCTCGACGAGCAGGCGATGATCCTTCGCGCGATCGAGGAGAAGCGCTTCCTCCCGGTCGGCGCCGACCGCGAAGCCTCTTCCGATTTCCAGCTCATCGCCGGCACCAATTGCGACCTGGGGGTGGCGGTCGCCGCGGGACGGTTCCGCGAGGATCTGTTCGCCCGGCTGAACCTGTGGACCTTCGAGCTGCCCGCGCTTCGCGACCGGCTCGAGGACATCGAGCCGAACCTCGACTACGAGCTTGACCGGTTCGCCGAGCGGGAAGGGACCAGGGTCAGCTTCAACAAGGAGGCGCGCCGGGCGTTCCTCGCGTTCGCAACCGCGCCCGAGGCGCTGTGGACGGGCAATTTCCGCGACCTCGCCGCGAGCGTGACGCGAATGGCGACCTTCGCCCCGTCCGGCCGGATCGACATCGCGACCGTGGAGGCCGAGAAGGCGCGGCTGAAGCGCTTCTGGACCACGGGCTCGTCCGCGTCGGGCTCGCTCGAGCAATTCGTCGACCCGGTGAGGCTCGAGGATGTCGATCCCTTCGACCGGGTCCAGCTCGCCGAGGTGATCCGTATCTGCCGCCGGAGCCGCTCGCTCTCGGAAGCCGGCCGCTCCCTCTTCAGCGCGTCGCGCTCGCGGCGAGCCTCGGCGAACGACGCGGACCGGCTGAGGAAGTATCTCCAGCGCTTCGGGCTCGACTGGGCGGGGCTGCAGGAACCGGACTGAGTGTCGCTCCTCCCCCGCATTTGCGGGGGAGGGGGACCGCGCGAAGCGCGGTGGAGGGGTCTTCGAAAGTCAGAAAGGCCCCTCCACCATGCTTCGCATGGTCTCCCTCCCCTGCAAACGCAGGGGAGGATTTTAGAAATCGCCGCGTGTCGATACAGCTGGCTTCGCACCCGTGTTCAGGGATCCGCCGCGCAGACTTCGCTGACGCAGCGTCGTAGCCAGCGGTGGGCGGGGTCGGAGTCGAGGCGCGGGTGCCAGAGGAGGGAGATGGCGATCTCCGGCACCGGCACCGGCAGCGGGAAGCTGAACATGCCGGACCGCAGATTGCCGCTGTGGCGCTCCGGGACGCTGGCGACGAGGTCCGAGGAGCGGGCGAGGGCGAGTGCGGTCGAGAAGCCGCCGACGATGGTCGCTATCTCCCGTTCGAGACCGGTGGCGGCAAGGGCGTCGTCCACGGGTCCGCGATCGACGCCCGGCGCAGCGACGAGGACGTGCCGGGCGGCGGCGTAGGCCGCGGCCGTGATCGGGGCCCCGGCGAGCGGATGGCCGAGGCGCACCACGCCCACGAACCGGTCCCGGAACAGCAGCCGGGTTCGAACCTCCGGCCCGGTGGTCCCGGCGACCACGCCGATCTCCAGATCGACGCTGCCGTCGCGAAGCGGAGCGCTTTCCCGATCCGGCTTCGGCACGAAGCGAAGCCGGACGCCGGGGGCCTCGCGGCCGACCCGATCGAGGAGGGCGGGGCCGAAATTCTCCACGAAGCCGCTGCGCGCGCGCAGGGTGAAACCGCGGACAAGGCGCTCGAGATCGAGGGCCGCGGCCGGCCGCAGAACGGCTCGGGCCTCCTCGACGAGGCCGCCGACCCGCTCGCGCAATTCGATCGCGCGGGGGGTTGGGACGAGCCCGCGGCCCGCCCTGACCAGCAGTGGATCGCCGGTCGTCTCCCGAAGCCGCGCGAGGGCCCGGCTCATCGCCGAAGGGCTGAGCCGAAGCCGCCGGGCCGCGCCCGCGACGCTGCCTTCCGCGAGCAGGGCGTCGAGGGTGACGAGCAGGTTGAGATCGGGCGCCGACACGGAAAGGAGCATAGCATATGATGCGGCGTTCCATGCACGATTGAAGTGCATGGCGTGCGTCTTCCGCCATTCCCCGGCCTTCCCTACGCTCGCGGCCATGGTCAAAACCGCCTCCACGCCCGCTCTCGCCGCCCTGTCCCTGTCGATGCTTCTGTCGTCGCTCGGCACCAGCATCGCCAATGTCGGATTGCCCGAATTCGCCCGCGCGTTCGGCGCCTCCTTCCAGCAGGTCCAATGGATCGTCGTCGCCTACCTCGTCGCGGTCGCGAGCCTGATCGTCGGCGCCGGGCGGCTCGGCGACCTGACCGGCCGACGCCGGTTGCTGCTTGCCGGAATCCTTCTGTTCAGCGCCGCTTCGGCGCTCTGTTCCGCCGCTCCGACGCTCGGCCTGCTGGTCGCCGCGCGGGCGGCGCAGGGGGCGGGGGCGGCCCTGATGATGGCGATGACGCTCGCCCTGGCGGGCGGGATCGTCCCCAAGGACGGGATGGGACGGGCGATGGGGCTTTTGGGCACGATGTCGGCGATCGGCACGGCGCTGGGCCCGACGCTCGGCGGAGCCCTGATCGCCGCATTCGGCTGGCGCACGCTGTTCCTGATCAACCTGCCGATCGCGGCCCTGGCTTTGCTGCTGGCGATCCGACACATCCCCGCGGATCGGGGCAAAGCGGAAGGTGAGCGGGGCGGCTTCGACCTTCCGGGCACCTTGCTGCTCGCGCTGACGCTCGCCGCCTACGCGCTGGCGATGACGGCCGGGCGCGGCTTCGGACCGCTCAACGCGGCGCTGCTGGCCGCGGCCGGCCTTGGCGCGGGCCTCTTCGTTCTGAGGCAGGCGCGATCGGCATCGCCCCTGATCGAGTGGGCGGCGTTGGGCCAGGCCGGGCTGAAGGCCAGCCTCGCCGCCGGCGCGCTCGTCTCGACGGTGATGATGGCGACCCTGGTGGTGGGGCCCTTCTACCTCTCCCTTTCGCTGGGGCTGGAGACGGCGGCGGTCGGACTGGCCATGTCGGCCGGACCGATCGCCGCCGCTCTCTCGGCCGTTCCCGCCGGCCGGCTGGCGGATCGGATCGGGGCGCGCCGGACCGCTCGGATCGGCCTGGCCGCGATGGTGGGCGGGTGCGTGCTCGTCGGGCTGGCGCCCGCGGCGCTGGGAGTTTCGGGATATGCCGGGCCGATGACGGTCGTCGTCGTCGGCTACGCCCTCTTCCAGACCGCCAACAACAGCGCCGTCATGGGCGACGTCGCTCCGGAACGGCGAGGCGTCGTCTCCGGCCTGCTCAACCTGTCGCGCAATCTCGGGCTGGTCACCGGCGCTTCTTTGATGGGCGCCGTCTTCGCGGCGGCGGCGGGCATGGCCGAGCCCGCCGACGCGGCTCCGGCGGCGATCGCCACCGGCATGAAGGCGACCTTCGCGGTGGCGGCGGCTTTGGCCGCGGCTGCGATGGCCGTCATGGCCGCGGCTAGCCGGCCGGTCGCGGCGAGCGTCAGCCTCTGACCCGGAACGGTCTTCATTAAGCCCGATAGACAGAGGGCATCCGGCGGGATTCGGCTCCCGGCGATTCAAGGTCTAGCTAAATGCCCAGAATTAAGGCATTATATTCATCATGAAATGGGCTGCGGGGGCGGGGATTGCCGCTGTAATCGTTGCGATCGCGGCCGCCCAGGCGCAGGGCGACGGCCCGGTCGTGCCTGCGGCTCCGGCGAAGCAGGAGCGCGCCGACTGGGGCGAGTGGACCCGGCCCCTGCAGCCGCAAGGAGAGCGTCCCCTCGTCGAGCCGGAGGAGGCGCCGCCGGCGCCGGCTGCGGAGATCGTCCCCGCCGAGGACATCGACGTCGTCGACGCGCACTGGATGGCTCTGACCATGTGGGGCGAGGCCAGGAACGGCGGCGAGGAGGCGATGCGGGCGGTCGGCCACGTCATCGACAACCGCCGGCGCGCCAACACCCACGGCCGCTACGCGACCGAGACCGTGAGCGCCGCCTGGCAGTTCAGCGCCTGGAACAGGAACGACCCCAATTATCCGGCGATGATGAACATCGACAAGCTTCGCCCCGACAGCCAGGACCATGCGATGTGGCTCACCGCCAGGCGGTTGGCCGCGGAGATACTCTCGGGAGCCTCGGCGGATCCCACGGGCGGCGCTCTCTTCTACCACACGGCCGCGGTGTCGCCGCGCTGGTCCGCGGGCCTCGCACCGGTGCGCGTGATCGGCGGGCATCTGTTCTTCAGGACGGCTCGGTGACGCTTCTGCCTCCCTGCCGCTAAGCGGTGGGGAGGGGGACCACCCGAAGGGTGGTGGAGGGGTAGATGGCCGCCGGCTGTCGCCGTCGCGTGCTGAAACCCGCTGTCGGAGCCTTTTACCCCTCCACCATGCTTCGATGGTCCCCCTCCCCAAGGCTTCGCCACGGGGAGGCAAGGCTAGAATTTCGTCCCCAGCCTCAGGCCGATCATTCGCGGGCGGGTGACGTAGGTGTAGAACTTGCCGCCGATCGTCGTCAGTCCATCGGGATCGCCGCAGACGGTTTCGGCGCACTGGATGGTCCGGCCGAGATCGCCGTTCACGTCGAACAGATTCTTGACGAAGAAGTCCACGCTCCAGCGGCCGTTGGTCAGGCCCGCCGAGAGGTCGACGGTGGTATAGGCGTCGAGATCGCCCTGGATGGCGCGCTCCTGCAGCCGCAGGTCGGTCGTCCGGCTGCCCTCGTGGATGACGTTCGCCTGCAGGTGGGCGGTGTTCGAGCCCATCGGGAATTCGTAGCGGGCGAGCGCGTTCGCCTTGAATCGGGCGGTGATCGGAAGGCGGGTTCCGGCCGGGGCAAGGACGCTGTTCTCGCCCTCGGGGATAGTGCAATCGAACTGCGCGTTCGAGATCCGGCAGAAATCCTCGGTGATCTCGGCGTCGTTGAAGGCGCCGCCGAGGCTGAAGGAGAGGCCTCGGACCGGCCGCCAGAACAGGTCGAGCTCCGCGCCGCGAATCCGGGCGTTGCCGGCGCTCCTTATCTCCGTAAGGCCGTTCGCGCCGAGGAAGGAGAGCTGGATATCCTTCCAGTCGAGCTGATAGATCGCGCCGTTGAAGCGCAGCTTGTTGTCGGCCCAGCTGGTCTTGAAGCCCAGTTCGTAATTGCTGACGTAATCGGCGGCATAGGGGGGAAGGCTGCCACGGCGGTTGATCCCGCCCGGCCGGAAGCCGCGCGACCAGGTGGCGTAGACGAGGGCGTCGTCGTTGAGCTTGTAGGTGGCGTTGAGGCGGTGGATGAAGTCGGTGTCCGACGTGGTCTTGTCGAGGTTGGTGCAGGGGGATCCCTTGACGGTCGGCGGCCCCTGGCACGCATAGGTCGGGTTCGAGCTGAAGCCGGGATTGTTGTAGCCGAAGAAGCCCCTCAGCGAATTCTTGTACTTGAAGAGGCGAAGGCCGCCGGTCAGCGCCAGCTTGGGCGTCACGTCCCAGGTGAGCTCGCCGAAGGCGGCATAGTCGCGGTCGACGCGGAGCTGCTTGGTCAGCCAGATGATGTCGGTGTTGCCGAACACCGACCATTCGTCGCGCAGATCGTCGATGATGTAGTTCTGCTCGATATTGTGGGTCTGGCGCTGGTAGAACAGGCCCGCGATCAGCCGCACCGGCTTGTCGGCGGGGCTCGAGAAGCGGAGCTCGTGGCTCTGCTTGGTGAAGCTGTCGTCCGACAGGATATACTGGTTCGGGTTGATCTTCAGATAGGCGTTGTCGACGAAATAATAGCCGTAGAGCGCGTCGTAGAAATAGGCGTAGTCGACATAATCGGAGGCGCCGTCGATCTGCCGCTGCATGTAGGCGCCGGCGTAGGTCACGTCGAAATTGCCGATCTTGCCCGAGACGGTCAGCGCCGCCTGATACCATTTGTCCTCGTAATGCTCGCGGTTGAACTGCTGTATCTGAAGCTCGCCAAGCCCCGATTCCTGGCCGAAATTGCCGTCGCTGATCTGCTTCTGGGCCATCACCTGAGGGAGGATCGTCCAATTGTCGTCGAGGTCGATCTTGAGGGCGGCGCGGGCGCCGTAGGTCTCGACGTCGTTATAATCCTTCTCGACGAAGGCGGCGTTGCCGAGCGTCGCCCTGGCGAGGTTCTCCTCGGCGACGGTCGGGAAGACGAGGGTGCCCGCTATGTTGTCGATATAGCCCGCGTCCTTGCGGTACCAGCCGACGGCCCGGAAGGCGGCCCGGTCGGAGATGGGCGCGTTGACGAAGGCCTCGCCCGTATAGCCCCATTCGCCGTGGGCGACGTTGTTGAGCTCGACATTGGCCTCGCCGTAGAAGCCGCTGGTGTCGGGCTTGTTGGTGATGATCCGGACGGTGCCGGCCTGGCTCGAGGCGCCGTAGAGCGTGCCCTGCGGTCCGGCGAGGGCCTCGACCCGGGCGATGTCGAAGACGTGGACGTCGAGCGCTCCGGTGATGGTCGTGATCGGCTGCTCGTCGAGATAGGTGCCCACCGAGGGCAAGGAGGCGGAATGGTTGGCGTTCTCGCCGGAGGCGACGCCGCGGAAATAAACGTTGGAGAAGCCCGGCCCCGCTGTCTGGAAAGAGATGGACGGCACCTGGCGCGCATAATCCTGGAAGTCGTTGACCTGCAGGTCGTCGAGCTTTTCGGTGCCGAACGCGGTGACCGCGATCGGCACGTCCTGGAGGTTCTCCTCCCGCTTCTGGGCCGTGATGACGATGTCGGAATCGTCCGCCTGGCCGCGCCCGGTGTCCGCCTGGTCGCCGGCGCCGCTGCCTTCGCCGCTGGCCAGCGGGTCGGCCTCCTGGCCGAAAGCGGTGCCCGTCATCGCCGTCGAGGCGAGCAGGCCGATCGCGGCGAGGCGGAAGCCGGAAGCGAGGCGCATGGCGTCAGATCCCCCAAACGTGCGTCTGAGCGGAAATCTGTCCCGGTTGCGGCCTTGCGTCAAACTTATTCTGTCGGCGTAACGGTACGGCGTGACAGCTGTGGTGTCGGGGTCGCTGAGCCCCTCTCCCTGTAGGGGAGAGGGAGGGGCCCACCGCGAAGCGGTGGGAGGGTGAGGGCAAATGGGATCGGCGGTACGGGCGCTCACCCTGCCGTCGCTGCGCGACGGCTGTCCCTCTCCCCTGCAGGGAGAGGGGTTAGCAGGGCGCCTCCGGATAGGCCTCCAGCACCGGGCCCAGCGCCGCCTTCAGCGGGCCCAGCCACGGCTCGAAGGGCCGCCACTGGTCGATCCCCTCCCGGTTGATCGGGCGGCGGACCTGCTCGGAGCTCGCGGTCCTCACCGCCCGCTCGTTCTCGTGGAAGCGAAGGCAGGCGGGATCGAAGGGGAGCCCCAGATGGTCGAGCAGCCGGCGGACCTCGGTTTCCGGATCGTCGACCAGCCGCTCGTGGATGACCCGGTGGACCCGGCCGGGCAGGACCCGGTCGAAATGGCTCATCAGCCGGACGTAGGCGCGATAGTAACGGCCGAGATCCGCAAGGTCGTAGCTGAAGCCCTGGCCGCGGGCGAAATGCTGCTTGAAGTTGGAGAAGCCGCAGGCGAGCGGATGGCGGCGGGCGTCGATGATCCTCGCGTTGGGCAGGATGAGGTGGATGAAGCCGGAATGGGCCCAATTGTTGGGCATCTTGTCGATGAAGAAGGGCCGGCCGGTCTTGCGCTGCACCCGCGTCCGCTCGAGATATTCCTCGCCGAGCACCGCCAGCTCGGCGGGCGAAAGCTCCGCGAGCCGCTCCGGATAGGACCCTTGCTCGGACCGCAGCTTGCGCCCGCCGACCTTGCGGGCCAGGGCCGGGATGTCCGGCAATTCCATCGTCCCTTCGACGTCGGGGTGGCTCGCGAGGATCTGCTCGATGAGGGTCGAGCCCGCCCGCGGCATCCCGAGGATGAAGATCGGGTCCGGAGCCGGGCAACCCTGGCCTTGCCGGGCGTCGAACAAGGCGCGGGTGAGGAGCGCGGCGCTGCGCTCGACATGATCCTCGATCTCGTCCGGATCGTAGGCGATGGACTCCCGCCGCAGCCGGTTGCCCTCGGCATAATGCGCGAAGGCGCGCTCGGCGTCACCCAGGTCCTCGAGCGCCTTTCCCAAAGCGAAGTGGAGGTGGAAGCGGTCCTCTTGCGCCAGGCCCGGAGCGTCGAGGGCGGCGGTCATCGCCGCGACATCCTCTTCGCCGAGCTTCACCGTCTTGAGATTGGCGAGGCTCCACCAGGCCTCCCCCAGGGCCGGCGCGAGGGCGATGGCCCGGCGATAGGCGGCGACGCCCTCGTCGCGGCGGCCCAGCGTCTTGAGCACATGTCCGAAGCTCATCCAGACCTTGGCGTGGCCCGGCTGGCGTTGAAGCAGGTCGGCGTAGAGCGCGATCGCTTCCTCATAGCCCCCGATCCGTCCGAGCGCGGCGGCCTTGAGGTTCTGGTGGGACGGGTTGGCCGGCTCCCCGTCGAGCAGATGGTCGAGCACCTCGATCGCCTCGGCCGAGCGGTTCTGCCGGTGAAGGACGGTGGCGAGGTTCGCCCGGGCGGCGGTGAAACCGGGCGCGAGCTCGAGCGCCCGGCGCAGCAGATGCTCCGAATCCGCGTAGCGGCCGAGCCGGCCGGCCAGCTCCGCCATCATCCGGATCGCGGCGACGTCGGTCGGCTTCTCCTTGAGATGCGGGCGAAGAAGGCGCTCGGCGACGGCGAGCCGTCCCTCGACCAGGGCCAGCCCCGCCTCCATCAGCCGCGGATCGCGAACCGAGCGGGCGAGCGCTTCGTCGAGGTTGGAGGAGGGGCCGGCCATGGCTCCGTATAGGAGAAGGCGGCGAGGTCGCGCGAGTCCCGCCGGCCCGTCATCCCGGGCTCGATCCGGGCTCGATGGACACGGCCGGTCGCAATGCTCCACCTTCGGCGTTCATGGCTTCCGGCTTTCGCCGGAATGGGGGGCCGGAAAGGATCGTCGGGGCGCCTGTGCCGGCTCGGGACAGGCCTCCGCGGGGCCCGTCCCGGACCTTGCCGGCGTGGTAAAGAGCGCGTTAACCCCCGGCCATGGACCGCCTGATCCCCGCCGCCGAAGACGTCAGACTCTTCCTCCTGACCTTCGCGGGCGGCCTGGTCTTCTTCTCCACGTTCATCGCCTGACAGCCTCTCGCGCGCCGCCGGTTGACGAAGCGGCGGGCGAGGGGACAAAATCGCACGAATCTCGGATGGACGACTCGCTGCGGGCGAGGCGTGACAGAAGGAGCCGGCAATGTCGCAGGCAGTCGCATTCGAAGGCGTGCTCCATGCGGAGGCCGTGACCTTCAACTGCTCGCCCGACCGGTCGGTATTTTCCTTCCTTTACGACAATTTCACCGTCGAATGGCTGCCGCAGGATAGCAGCGGCGAGGAGAGCAAAACGGCCTCGCGCCGCCTTCACCTGGCGACGGGCGAGGGCAGCGTCGGGCACCTGCTGGTGCTCGACCTTCGCGGCGCGTCCTTCGGCACTCTCGCCCAAGACGCCGCGTTGACCGTGCAGGTCGGCGGATCGACCGAGACGGTGCCGCTGTCCCGGGGCGAGGAGGGATCGGAAATCTGCCACCGCATGGAAGTGCGCGTGGAAGAAGACCGCTCGGTCGTGCCGATCGTCCTCACGGCGACGATACCCAAGCCGCAAAGCGCGGGCGTGCAAGCGACGATCAAGGTCGACACGTTGGACATTGCGCTAGTACCTGCGGCGGGCGCGTGACCCCGCCAAGCCTCTGCGTCAATCGCAGGCCTTGTGCAGCCGCCACGCCAGCCAGGCGGCGCCGAGGCTCGCCACCGCGACCATCAGCAAGGTCTCCTCGATTGACACTCCGAGCTGGACGAGGCCGGTGAGGATGACCGCGGCGAGGACCATTCCGCCCGAATTGACGATGTTGTTGGCGGCGACCGTCCGGGCCGTCTGCGATTTCGGCACGGTGGTGGTGAGGAAGGCGTAAAGCGGGACGACGAACATTCCGCCCGAGACCGCGACCCCGAAGAGGTCGAACATCACCCACTCGGCCTGGGGGATGCGGATGAAGGTGTCGAGGTCGATCAGCTCCGGGCCCTGCATCGGCCAGGAGAGGGAATTGTAATAGAGGTGCGAGATGAAGAGCCCCATGGCGATGGCCGAGGCGGGCGAATAGACGGCGAGGACCCGGCCTTTCAGAAGCCGGTTGATCAGGACCGAGCCGAGGCCGACGCCGACCGAGAAGATGGCGAGGAAGAGCGTCGCCACCTGCTCGTTGGCGTGGAAGACGTTCTTGACCAGCGGCGGGAACTGGGCGGCGAGGATCGCGCCCATCATCCAGAAGAAGCTGATGCACAGGATCGCCAGGAACAGCCGGGGGATGTGCAGGGTCGCGCTGACCAGCCGGATCGAGGCGCGGATGATGTGCCAGTCCATCTTGGCCGGCGGAGCGTCCTCTTCCGGGGGCGCCGGCGGCACCTGGCGGCCGGCGAACCAGCCGACGACCGCGACCAGAAGCACCCCTCCGGCGGCGATGTGGGCATGGGCCGCGCCGAGCAGCCCGCCGACGATCGTCCCGAGCAGGATGGCGATGTAGGTGCCCGCCTCCACCAGCCCGGTTCCGGCGAGCACTTCGTCGCTTCGCAGATGCTGCGGAAGGATCGCGTATTTTATGGGGCCGAAGAAGCTGGAGTGGACGCCCATCGCGAACAGCCCGGCAAGCAGTAGCGGGATGCTGTGGAGGAGCAGGCCGATCGCGCCGCCGATCATGATGAAGATCTCGGCCGTCTTGACGATCCGGATGATCCGGGCCTTGTCGCCGCCGTCCGCAAGCTGCCCGGCAAGCGCCGAAAACAGAAAGAAGGGAAGAATGAACAGCGCCCCGGCGACGGCGTTGAACGTCGCCTCCTTGGTCGGGTCGGAATAGATGGCGTAGGTGACCAGGATCACCATCGCCGACTTGTAGAGATTGTCGTTGAACGCCCCCAGGAACTGGGTGACGAACAGCGGCAGGAAACGCCGCTTCGACAGGAGGTGGATGGAATCCTGCACTTCGCTCAGGCGCGGGCGGTCTGGGTGCGGTGAAGCATGCGCGGGCGGTCATAGCCGCTGTTGCGCTCGGGTCAAACCATTGGTGGGGGTGAAGGACCCGCTCCGTCATTCCGGCGAAGGCCGCAATCCATCAACACCGACGCCCGAGCGAATCCGCACAAATCCGTGTTCATGGATCCCGGCCTTCGCCGCGATGACGTGGAACGTTCACAGCCGCCACCCGACCCGCTAAGGGATGCAGCCGAGCCGATGCTGACCCTGCCCAACCTCCTCACGCTGTCGCGCATCTTCGCGGTGCCGCTGCTCGTGTTCCTGCTCTGGAAGCCGGGCTGGTACGATTATGCGATCACCTTCGGCCTCTACTGCCTCGTCGGGATCACCGATTACTTCGACGGCTATCTCGCCCGCGCGCAAGGGACGGTGTCCCGGCTCGGGATCTTCCTCGATCCGATCGCCGACAAGATCATGGTGGTGGGGGTGATCGTGATGCTGGTCTCGAGCCGGCAGCCGCATTTCGAACCGGTCATCCATGGCTTCCACATCGTGCCGGCCCTGATCATCCTCCTGCGCGAGATCACCGTCTCGGGCCTGCGCGAGTTCCTCGCCGGGCTTCAGGTCTCCCTTCCGGTCAGCCGCCTCGCCAAGTGGAAGACGACCTTCCAGCTCGTCTCGCTGGGCGCGCTCATCCTGGGCGGGGCCGTTCCGCAATGGCCCTGGATCCACTGGGTAGGGCTTGGCAGCCTGTGGGCGGCGGCGACCCTGACACTGGTGACGGGGTGGGATTATCTGCGCGTCGGCCTGAAGCACATGGACTAGCTTGCCTCCCCTGCATTTGCAGGGGAGGGGGACCATGCGAAGCATGGTGGACGGGCCTTGCTGAGTCGGGGAGAACCCCTCCACCACCCTGCGGGTGGTCCCCCTCCCCGAGCAAGCTCGGGGAGGATTTCCGGTCAGAAGGGCTTCACCCTTTCGAACTTGACGTTCCGGAGTTCGGGAACCGCCTTCAGCTGCGGCTCCACCTTGGCGAGATCGCCCACCACCACGATCGTCATCCGCTCGAGCGGCAGGGTCTGTCGGGCGATCGACTGCATCGCGGCGGCGTCCACCGCCAGCACTCCGGGGATGTAGCTTTCCAGCCAGTTGCCCGGAAGGCCGTGGAAGTCGCGGGTGGCGATCGAGCCGATAAGTCCCGGCGGGCTCGCGTTCTGGAGGACGAAGATGCCCGCCATGTAGGTTCGCATCCCCGCCGCCTCGGTTTCCGTCGGAGGCTCGGTCTGGAGGCGCCGGATCTCGCCGATCACCTCCTGGAGCGCTGGGCCGGTCACCGCCGTGGTGACGTCGGCGTTGAACGCCCACATCGCTTCACCCGGGTTGAAGGTCAGGCCGGAGCCGGGCGAGTAGGTATAGCCCCGCTTCTCGCGGATGTTGGTGGTGATCCGCGAATTGAAGGCGCCGCCCAGAAGGGCGTTGGTAACCCTGAAGCGAAGGTCGCTTGGGTCGCCGGCCACCGGCGCCGGGAAGGCGATGCGCATGGTCGATTGCGCGGCGTCGGGACGGTCGACGAGGATCAGCCGGGGGCCGGGCTGCGGCTGAGCCGGCAGGCGAAGGCGTTCGGGGCCTCCCGGCCAGTCGCCGAAGGCGAGGTTGATCGCTTCCTTGACGGCGGCGGAATCGAAGCGGCCGGCGATGTACAGGCGCGTCCGGCGGGCGCCGAAATTCTCCTGGTGGAAGGTCCGGACCCGGTCGAGCGAATAGGCCTTGAGCTTCGCCTCGGTCGGGTAGGGGCTGCCATAGGGGTGGCGAGGCCCGTAATAAGCCGCGGCCAGCGCCGCGTCGGCGGCGGACTGGGGCTGCGACTTGGCGACGGCCAGGTTGCGGAGCAGCGAGTCGCGGACCCGGGCGAATTCGGACTCCGGGAAATCCGGGCGACGGGCCACGTCGCCGATCAGCCGCACCGCTTTGTCGGTATGTTCCGAAAGCACGCTGATGCCGAGGAAGGTCTCGTGCGGGCCTGCTCCGACTCCGAGGCCGCCGCCCATCCCGGCAGCGGCTTCGGCGATGTCGGAGCCGCTGCGGCCGGCGGCGCCTTCGCGAAGCATCTGCGCGGTGAGCGTGCTCAGCCAGCGATCCTCGCCCTCGTTCAGCCCTCCGGCATAGACCCGAAGGCTCACCGTCGCCTTCGGGATTTGGCCGTAGGGGATGAGAGTCACCTGCATCCCGTTGGCGAGGGTGTAGGTTTCGGATGCGGGGACGGTGAACGGCTTGGGCGTGCCCGCGGCCGGCATCGCCTTGGGGAAGCCCTGGGCGGGCGCCGCGGCGGGCGCGAGGAGGAGGCCGGCGGCGGCGAGCGGAGCGAGGAGGCGGCGGATCATTTCGAGGCTCCCTTGGCCGGCTGGGGCGCCGGCTTGATGACCAGGATCGAGCGGTTGGTCGGCCGGAGATACTCGCGGGCGGTGGCCTGGATGAGCTCGGGCGTGACCCGGTCGAAGCCGGCCTCGAGCCGGTTCACCCAACGCGGATCGTTTTCCCACATCGCCCCCACCGCGAGCAGATCGATCAGGCCGAAGCGGGTGGCCGGATCGGCGAGGTTGTAGAGGTTGGAGCGAATCTTGGTTCGGGCCCGCGCCAGCTCCTCGGCGCTCACCGGATTGTTGCGCACGTTCTCGATCACGGCGTCGAGCGCGGCGGTGATCTCCTCGTGCGACTTGGCCGGATCGTGGATCAGGCCGATGGTCCAGAGCATCGGCCCGTTGTAATTGTACATGTTGCCGAGGCCGATGTTGATCCCGCCCTGGATTCCGCCGGAAAGGCCGCGCTTGCGGATAAGCTCCTCGAACAGGCGGCTGTCCTGGCCTTGGACCAGGATCTGGTCGAGGAGGCCCATCGCATACCATTCGGGCGTGTTGCGCTCGGGCACGTGCCAGGCGGCGGAATAAGCCGGCCTCGGCGCGAGCTTGTCCTCCTTCACCTTGAACTTGCCCGCGACCTGGCGGGGTTCCGAAAGGTCGGGCAGGACGACCTTGGCGCCGCCCGGCACGGGCCGGAAGAAGCGGTCGATCATCGCCCGGGTGGCCTGGTAGTCGATGTCGCCGGCGACGACGAGGACGGCGTTGTTGGGACGGTAGAAACTGGCGAAGAACTGCTTCGCGTCGTCGACCGTGGCGGCCTCGAGGTCGGCGAGCTCCCCGTAGAAATTGTGGGCGTTGTGCCAATTCTGGTTGGCGAGCTGCGGCATGTCCAGCCACGGCCACCCGCCATAGGGCTGGTTGATGACGTTGACCTTGACCTCGTTGGCCACGACTCCCTGCTGGTTGGTCAGGACCTCCTGGTTGATCACCGGCCGAGCCATCCGGTCGGCCTCCAGCCACAGCACCTGCTCGAGCGCGTTCGAAGGCACCACCTCGTAATAATTGGTGAAGTCGAAGCGGGTGGAGCCGTTCATCGCTCCGCCGGCGTTGGTGATCGAGCCGATGAAGGTGCCCTTGGGCGCATGCTCGGAGCCCTGGAACAGCAGATGCTCGAAGAGGTGGGCGAAGCCGGTGCGGTTCCTCGGCTCGATCCGGAAGCCGATCCCGTAATAGACGCCGACGGTGGCGGTGGGGACCGACGGGTCGCGCGACAGCACCACCTTGAGGCCGTTGGGGAGCGTATAATATTGGCTGTCGATACGGAGCCCCGCGGGCGCCGCGGCGGCCGCCGTGCGGGCGCCGGGCCGTTCCGCGTCGCTCGCACATCCGGCAATCGCGAGCGCCAGGGCGGCCGCCACCATGACTGGGATTCGCCTCATTTACCTCTCCTGTTTTGCCCGAGCCCTAGGCGTGCCGAGAGGAGCGGTCAATTTGCAGTTTTTGCTGGAAAAAATGGGCGGCCGGGCCTGCCGTGAAATTGGCGCCGCGTTGAGCCGGCAGGGTCGCCGTGCCGGCGGAAGGAAGCAGGGGCAAGCGGGCCGGCTTCACACCACGCCCGGCCCATCCGGCGGCGGCAAGGCTGGGGAGTGGCCGGCACGAAGCCTGAACCGGCGAGCGCGCGCGGGCAGCCGCGGGGCCCGCGCGCGCGTCCCGGTCAGGGGCAGATGCGGCTCTTCACGAAGAGATAGAGATAGCCGGTGGAGCTTGCGCCGAGGCTGTCCTCGACCGTGTATGCCACCACGTCGTTGCCGGGAATGTCGGACGCGTAGAAGGTGATGGTGCTCGCGCTGGTGGGGCTGAGGAAGCCGAGATAGGACGGGTCCACCGAAGTCACCGTCAGCGGATAATTGCCCTCCGGGTCGGTGTCGT
This sequence comes from Allosphingosinicella sp., assembly GCA_036387555.1. Classification (GTDB taxonomy): domain Bacteria; phylum Pseudomonadota; class Alphaproteobacteria; order Sphingomonadales; family Sphingomonadaceae; genus Allosphingosinicella. The sequence goes on from DASVTN010000106.1 coordinate 23,486, forward strand.
TGGCGGTGACGTTGATCGCCTTGTCCTGGCACACCCACACCGAGAGGGCGTTGTCGTTCGCCACCGGCGGGTTGTTGAATTGTCCCGCCGCATTGGACGGCATCATCGCCAGCCCGGCGCAACCCAGCAGGACTGCGATCGTCTTGATCCTCTCGCGCATCGTTCATCCCCTTTTTTGGTCAGTGGAGGGGAGCAGTAGAACATGAAGGCGAAGCCTGTTCGAATCCTGTTTGGTCCGAAATGGCGAGGAGTCCCGGGCTCATAGGGCGAAGCCGGATCGCTGGATCCGATATGAACCAATTTCCTTCGCTGCTAACCGACGCCCGCCGCGGCGACCGGCCAGGCGCCGGATCGGCTCCCGTCACGGATCCGGCGGCCAATACTGGTTTATGCCTCTTTCGAGGCTCGGCCTCGATTCACCTGCCATCGACAGGCGCGCAAGCCCCTACCAGCACATGAAGACGCTGTTGATGGTGACTGTAAACGTGCCGGTCGACGTGGCGCCCCGGCTGTCGCTCACGGTATAGCTGATCGCGGCCGTGCCCGTAGTGCCGCTCGACTCGAATTCGATGCTGGTGCTGCTTACCGCGAATGCGGTCCCCTTCGAACCGTTATAGTAGACGTCGGTCAGCGCGAGAGGATAATCGCCGTCGGGATCGCTGTCGTTGGCCACCACATCCTTGGTGACGATGCCGCATCGTCCGGTCGTCGCGAAGTCATTGGCAGTCACGGGCGGGTTGTTGAATTGTCCGGCGGCGTTGGAAGGCAGCAGCGCCAGGGTGGCACCGCCCAAAAGGATCGCGACCGTCTTGGGGGTTGCGCGCATCTTTCATCACTTTCGACGTTCGTGGAGCTGAAAAGAGAGCATGCGAGCCCAGCCCTGGCGAGTCTTACTTGATCCAGATCCGATCAATTGTCCGGTGCCTGGTGGCGGCCGAGTCGCGCCTCGCCTTGCCGCAGGGAGTCCGCGAGCAGCAGGAACTCCTTCTCGCGCGGGCTGCCCTTGCGCCAGATCAGCGCGATCCTTCGAAAGGCGTGGTCGGCGTCGAGGCCGCGGGCGGCGACTCCCGTGCCCTTCAGGATCCCCGCTTCGATCGCCATTTCCGGCACCAGCGTCTGCCCGAGGCCGTTGGCGACCATCTGGACGAGCGTGTGGAGCGAGGTCCCCAGCATCGTCGCCTCGGCGCGCAGCTCGGGCCGGTTGCAGGCGGCGAGGGCATGGTCCTTGAGGCAGTGGCCGTCCTCGAGCAGCAGGAGCCGGTCCTCGTCGATCGCGGCCGCCGCGACGGAGCCTTCGGCCGCGGGCGCTTCGCCGGGGGGAAAGGCGACATACAGCCTGTCGTCGAACAGCGGTTCGGCCTCCACTTCGCCGCAGCCGTAAGGCAAGGCGAGCAGCACGCAATCGAGCTGCCCCCGGTGGAGGCTGTCGCACGCCGCCTGGCTGGTCTCCTCGCGCAGGTAGAGCCGAAGCTCGGGGAATTCGATCCGGAGCCGGGGCAGGAGCCTGGGCAGAAGGAAGGGCGCGATGGTCGGGATGACTCCCATCCTGAGCTCCCCCGACAGCGGCTTGCCGGCCGCCCGGACCATGTCGGCCAGCTCCTCCGCCTCGCGAAGGATGCGCCGAGCCTTGGCGGCGACCTGAATGCCCAACGGCGTGAAGCGCACCACCCGCCGGGTGCGCTCGACGAGGACGACGCCGATCAGGCTCTCCAGCTCCCGGATTCCGCCCGAGAGGGTCGACTGGGTGACGAAGCAGGCGGCGGCGGCCCGGCCGAAATGGCCCTCCTCCTCGAGCGCGACGAGATACTGGAGCTGCTTCAGCGTCGGAACATGGGTACTCATCGGCTCACCCGATCAAAGTGCGCGAACTAATCAATTTGTCCGATTAGGGCCAGCCCCCATATAGGCCCTGCGACAGGGCGCCGGGAGGCGACCTTCGCGAGGTTTCAAAAGACATCCAAACAGGAGGCAATCTCATGCTCACCGTCGGCGACAAGCTCCCCTCTCTCACCGTCCCAGTCCAGCAGGGCGGCGCCCTTCCCGCGGGCGAGACGCTCGACCTGGGCGAAACCAACGGCAAGTGGAAGGTGCTCTTCTACTGGCCCAAGGACTTCACCTTCGTCTGCCCCACGGAGATCATCGGCTATGGCGAGCTGGCGCAGGATTTCGCCGACCGCGACGCGCAGCTGATCGGCGCCTCGACCGACACCGACTTCGTCCACCACGCCTGGCGCAAGGCGGACGAGCGGCTGGCGGCGGCCGACTTCCCCTGGATCGCCGACAACAAGAAGGAGCTGGCGAACGCGCTCGGGATCATCGCTCCCGACGCCGGAGTCGCCTTCCGCGCCACCTTCGTCGTCGATCCCGACAACGTTATCCAGCACGTCACAGTGAACGGCCTCAACGTCGGCCGCAATCCGCAGGAGACCCTGCGAATCCTCGACGCGCTGCAGACGGACGAGCTCTGCCCGTGCAATTGGCACGAAGGCGAGGAGGTTCTGCGCCCCGCGGCTTGAGCCCCCCTGGGCCGCCAGGCGACAGACCTCGCGACGGGGGGCGCGGGAGCCAAGGCTTCCGCGCCCCTTTTCATTCCCGGCGAGAGCCGGGACCTCAAGGAGACCCAAACCCGTCATCCCGGCGAAAGCCGGGGTCTCGGGGAGACCCACTGAGACTATTCGACCCGAGGTCCCGGCTTTCGCCGGATGACGAGTCACCTCCCGAAAGGCACGCAATGTCCCTCAAGCAGTTCGCCGACTCCCTTCCCGATTACGCGAAGGACCTCCGGCTCAACATCTCCTCGCTGCTCAACGACCAGACGCTGGGCGACCAGCGCAAATACGGGCTGCTGCTCGCCTGCGCCCACGGCACCGGCTACCGCCCGGTCGTCGCCGCCGCGGAGGCGGAAGTGCAAGGCAAGCTGAGCGAGGAGGCCGCCAACGCCGCCCGGGCCGCCGCCGCGGTGATGGCGATGAACAACGTCTATTACCGCTTCGTCCACCTCGCCTCCAACCCGGAATACGCCACTCTTCCGGCCCGGCTCCGGATGAACGTCATCGGCGCCCCCGGGATCGAGAAGGAGGATTTCGAGCTGTTCAGCCTCGCCGTCAGCGCGATGAACGGCTGCGGCATGTGCATCGACAGCCACGAGCGGGTCCTCCAGCAGCACAAGGTCAAGTCCGAGACGATCCAGACGGCGGTCCGGATCGCGGCCGTCGTCAAGGCGGTGGCGACGGTCCACGCCACGCTCTAGGCGCTCAATTCCTCCCCCAGCTAGCTGGGGGAGGGGGACCGCGCCGCGAGGCGGCGTGGTGGAGGGGTTGGCCGGAGCCAGCATTGCCCCTCCACGAGGCTTCGCCTGGTCCCCCTCCCCGAGACAAGCTCGGGGAGGAGCTGCTTACGGGCCCCGCGCGGCCAGCGCCGCCTGCACCTCAGCATGCCGCTCGCGGTCCAGCGGCCAGCGCGAGGCGACCCAGGCGGCGGCCAGCATCAGCGCCACGGGCGCCAGCACGAACAGCAGGGTCATTCCCAGGATCGCCCCGTCCGTATTGTGATCGCCCGGCCTGGGATTGAAGCCGATCAGGCTCAGGATCGGGTAGATGATCGCGACCGGCACGGCGTAGCTGATCTTCTGGGTGCTGGTGAGCAGCGCCTGAAGCAGCGCGTTTCGGTCGAGCCCGGTCTCGAGCCGGTCGACGTCGGCGGCGTCGTTCAGCATCGCCCTCAGCAGGGAGGGCGCGGCGATATAGGGAAGGCCGACGATGGCCATGGCCGGGATCGCGCCCGCCATGCCGAGCGAAGGCGGAAGCAGGCTGAGGCCGAGCTGGAAGGCGGCGTAGGCAAGCGCCGCCGCCGCCAGCGCCCGGTGCTTGCCGATCCTCCGGGCGAGGGCGATCCACAGCGGCGCGGCGGCGAATCCGGCGATGAAATAGATGAGCAGGAGGAGGCTCGCCTCGCGCGCGGCGAAGCCCAGGCGATGCTCGAAATAGAAGAGGAACATCGCCCCGGTTATTCCCGGCGCGGCGCTGGTGAGGATGTCCAGGACGATCAGCCTGAGGAGCAGCGGGTTCTTCGCCAGCGCCTTTATCTCCTTCCAGCTCGCATGGGGCCGCTCGCCCGCCCGCTCCCGTTCCGGGACGGCCAGGATCATCACGACCACCGTCAGCGGCGCGGTCGCGATAATGAACCAGCCCATGGCGTGGATCCCGCCCGCCGGGCCGCCGCCGACCAGGGGCGGAAGCAGCAGCACGAGGATCATCCCGAGCACCTGGGCCGCCATCCACCAGGAGAAAAGCCGGGAGCGCTGGTGATAATCGTCGGTGAGGGTGGAGCCCCAGCCGAGCTGCGCCACCGCCGTCAGCGAATAGCCCAGGTAGAGCACCATCAGGAAGGCGAAGGCGGAAAAGGCGCTGAGCCCGGGCTTCGCCATGAACACCAGCCACACTCCGGCGGCAAGGGTGAGGCCGCCGGCCAGGAGCCAGGGCCGGTAGCGGCCGAAGCGGCTTCGGGTGCGGTCCATCCAGTGGCCGAGCAGAGGGTCGAGCGGCAGGTCGATCGCCCTGACGAGGAAGAAGACGAGGCCGACGGCGGCGAGATCGAGGCCGAGCGTCGAGGCGTAATAAGGGGGAAGGTAGACGATCATCGGCAAGCCGACGGCGCCGATCGGCACGCAGGGCCCCGAAAAGGCCGTCAGTATCCGGCGCTTCAGCATCCTTCAGTCTCCCCCGTGCCGACGTAGGAACTATGGCCTAAGCGCCTGCGAGGCAATTGAACTCGCGCTCGTCCCTGTGTTAGCGCGCCCTCTCCGGGCGCTCGCCCGGGTGACGAGGAGCGCGGGCCGTGTCGCAGCCGGACTTCGAGGGCGACCGGTCCGAACGCGCGGCGGAGGCCGCGCTCCGGGCGAGCGAGGAGCGGCTTCGGGTCGCCCAGGCCGCGGGAGGAGTCGGCACCTTCGAATATATTCCCGAAGGCGAGCGGATGCTCGTCTCCCCGGAATTCTGCCGGATCTGGGGAGTGGACGTGGTCGAGGAGGCGCCGATCGGCTTCTTCATGGGGCTCATCCATCCGCAGGATCGCGAGCGGATCGACGCCACCCATGACGAGGGCGCCGAGACGGCGCTCGACCCGGTGGAATATCGGATCGTCCGCCCAGATACGGGCGAGACGCGCTGGCTGGCGAGGCGCGGCGAGCCCGTACGGGACCCCGCCACCGGCCAGGTGCGCTGGTACGGCGTCGTCTTCGACGTCACCGACCGCAAGACCGCGGAGGAATCGCTGAGGGAGCGCGAGGGACAGCTTTCCGCCTTCATCGACCAGGCCACCGCCGGCTTCGCGCAGGTCGATCTCGGCGGCCGCTTCACCCTCGTCAACGACCGCTTCTGTGAAATTGCCGGCCGCTCGCGCGAGCAGCTCCTGGCCCTGAAGATGCAGGAGATCACCCATCCGAACGATCTCCCGGCCAACATGCCCAAGTTCGAACGCGCGGTTCGGGAAGGAACACCCTTCTCCCACGAGAAGCGTTACGTCCGCCCCGACGGCTCGATCGTCTGGGTGAACAACAGCGTCTCGGTGATCCGCCGCCCTTCCGGTGAGCCTTACGGGATCCTGGCGGTCACCATCGACGTCACCGAAAGGCGAAGCGCGGAAGCCGCCGTTCACGAGAACGAGGCGCGCCTAAGGGCGCTCACCGACAATCTTCCCGGCGGCATGGTCTACCAGGTCTCCACCGGCCGCGACGGCCGCGAGCGGCGCTTCCTGTTCGTCTCCCAAAGCTGCGAGAAGCTCACCGGCTACCCCGCCGAGGCGATCCTCGCCGATGCCTCGGTCGCGTACGGGATGATGGAGGAGGCCGAGGACCTCGCGATGATGGCGGTCGCGGAGGAAGCGGCCATCGCCGAGCAGCGGCCTTTCGACATCCAGTGCCGGTTCCGGCGCGCCGACGGAGTCTTGCGCTGGGCCCGGATCATCTCCGGGCCCCGAGGGCTTCCGGACGGCACCACCGTCTGGGACGGGATCATGATCGACGTCACGGACCAGAAGCGTGCCGAAGAGATGCTCCGAAACCTCAACGAGACGCTCGAGCATCGCGTCGCGGAGCGGGCCGAGGAACTCGCCGTCGCCCAGGAGGCGCTCCGCCAGGCGCAGAAGATGGAGGCGATGGGCCAGCTCACCGGCGGGGTCGCCCACGATTTCAACAACCTGCTGACGCCGATCCTGGGAAGCCTCGACCTGCTTCACCGCAAGGCGCTCGGTGGCCCGCGCGAGCAGAGGCTGATCGAAGGCGCGCTTCAATCGGCCGAGCGCGCCAAGATCCTCGTCCAGCGCCTGCTCGCCTTCGCCCGCCGCCAGCCGCTTCAGCCGGGACCGGTGGACCTTCCGGAGCTGGTTGGCGGAATGGTCGAGCTTGTCGCAAGCACTTCGGGTCCGCAGATCCGGATCGAGACCCGGCTCGACGCGGCGCTGCCTTATGCGCGGGCCGACGCCAACCAGCTCGAGATGGCGGTCCTCAACCTTTCCGTGAACGCGCGCGACTCGATGCCTCGGGGCGGAGTGCTCACCATCGCCGGCTCCGCCCGCACGGTCGCCGCCGGAGAGGTCGCCGGCCTCGCCCCCGGCCGCTACGTCCGCCTGTCGGTAGGGGACACCGGCACCGGAATGGACGAGGCGACGCTGGCGCGCGCGGTGGAGCCTTTCTTTTCCACCAAGGGCGTCGGCCGGGGCACCGGCCTCGGCCTTTCGATGGTCCACGGCCTCGCCGCACAGCTGGGCGGCGCGCTGACCCTCGAAAGCCGGGTGGGGGAGGGGACGGTCGCCACCCTCTGGCTGCCGGTGTCCGACACCGCTCCCACCCGCGCCTCGGCCGCCGCCGGATCCGAAAGCGCCGATCGCGCCACAGCCGGCACCGTCCTCCTCGTCGACGACGAGCCTCTCGTGCGCGCAAGCACGGCCGACATGCTGACGGAGCTCGGCTTCGAGGTCGTCGAGGCCGATTCCGGAACGGACGCGCTGGCGCTGCTCGACGTCCGCGAGCCGGATCTCGTCATAACCGACCATTTGATGCCAGGCCTGTCGGGCACCGATCTGGCGCTGGTCCTAGCCGCCGAGCGGCCGCACCTGCCGGTCCTCATCGTCTCGGGCTATGCCGATCTGGACGGGCTTCCGGCCGACCTTCCGCGACTCACCAAGCCCTTCCGCCAGGCCGATCTCGCCGCCGCCGTCGGCAAGCTGCGGTCGCGCACGGCCGGGGACAGTCACTAGTGACTGTCCCCTTCAGCCGAGGAGCCTTGGCGGCCCTGGCGGTCTTCGCAGGATTCGGCTCGGCCCTCCCCGCCGCCGGCCAGTCCCTCTCCGAGCAGGCGCTGGCGAACTCGCGGGTGCTGCCCTCGCTCGATCCCTGCGCCCCGGCCGGAAGGCAGGATGAGGTCGTGGTGTGCGGCCGGCGCGGCGATCAGGACCGCTACCGGCTTCCGCAGCTCGGCGAGGCCGAGCCCTTCGCCATGGGCCGTCGGATACCCGGCGAGGCGCCGAGGGCCTCGGCAGAGCCGCTCGGCTTCGCGGCGTGCGGGATATTCGCGGGCCAGCGGCGGTGCTCGAAGCGGGAGGCGCTCGAGTTCGGCTATGGCGGCGGACGCGACCCGCTGACCGTCGCGGGCAAGCTCTTCACCGCGCTGACCGATCCGGACGGCGGCCCGCCTCCGCCCCCTCTGCCGCCCAGGCCGCGAGCGCCTTAGGGCGCGTACACAACTGGCGGATTTGCGGTTCGACCGTGTTTGCGAGCTATTCAGGGTCATCCCGGAGAAGGCCGGATCCATGAACACCGATGCCCGCAATCCTGGGAGGTCTTGGCGCCCTTGTCTCCACCTTCCGTGTTCATGGATCCCGGCCTTCGGCGGGATGACGTCCTCTAGAGGCGATCGTCACCCGCCGATTTGATTGAGTCCGGACCCTAGGCGACCGCGCCGGGCGGGTTCAGGAAGCGCTCCGGCGGCCGGTGCTCGCGGATGAAATCGACGAAGGCGCGAAGCTTGGGGAGCATCTGGGTTCGGCTGGGATAATAAAGATAGGCGCCCGGAGACCAGGCGCATTGCTCCTCCAGCGCAAGCTCGAGCCGGCCGGCGGCGATGTCCCCCGCGGCTAGCGGCTCCGCGAGATAGGCGAGGCCGACGCCGCGAAGCGCCGCCGTCTTCGCGACATCGAGGTCGTTGACGATGAGCGGCCCGTCCACGGTCATCTCGAGCGGCTGGCCGGCCACCTCGAAATGCCAGCGGGAGATCGCTCCCGTGGACGGCGCGCGGGCGCGGATGCAGCGGTGGCCGCGAAGGTCGGCGGGGACGGACGGCCGCCCGTGCTTGGCGAAATATTCGGGCGAGCCGGCGACGACCAGCCGGAAGGGCGGCGTCAGCCGGATCCCGATCATGTCGGCTTCCAGATGCTCGCCCATCCGGATCCCGGCGTCGAAGCCGCGCTCCACCAGGTCTATCAACTCATCCTCGCCGCAAATCTCGACCGCCACCTCGGGGTAGGCGGCGGTGAAGCCTTCCATCACCGGCTCGATCAGGAAGGGGATGGCGGCGCGCGGAACGTTGAGGCGAAGGAGGCCCGCGGGCCGCTCGCCGAAGCTGCGCGCCGCCTCGAACGCGGCGGTGAGGCCGGCAAAGGCCGGCTGCGCCTGTTCCATGAACCGCTCCCCCGCCTCCGTCAGCCCGACGCTGCGCGTAGTCCGGGTGAGAAGCGGCACTCCGACCCGCGCCTCCAGCGCCCGGATCGTCTGGCTGATCGCGGAGGGGGAAAGGCCCAGATCGTCGGCGGCGGCGCGGAAGCTGCGCCGCTCCGCCACCCGCAGGAAAGCTTCGACTCCGTCGAGCTGGTTGCGGGTGATTATGTATTCCTGCTTCATGGCTCATCGACATTATAGCCGATTATAAAAGAAATCCAGCGCGCCTATCTCCGCTCCAACGCTCAGGGAAGGAACATCATCATGCGCAACCTCATCGTCACGCTCGCCGGCCTCGTCCTCACCGGCACGGTCGCCCTCGCCGCGGCTCCGGCCGCCGCCGCCGACACCCGCTGCGAGGCGATGCCCCAGCAGATCCGGGCCGCGCTCGCGGGCGCCGACAAGAGCGCCGCCCAGAGCGCGTCGCGCCGGCTTCGTACCGGCGAGGCCCTGTGCCGCGCCAACAACCAGCGCGCCGCCGCGAAGGAGTTCCAGGTGGCCCTGAAGCTGCTCGGAGTGACCGGCGCCGGCACCTCGATGGCGGGCAAATAGTCCTCCCCATCGGGAGATGGGGAGGGGGACCACCCGAAGGGTGGTGGAGGGGTAGCTGGCGGAAACCTCGTCGGTTATCCCTCCACCATGCTTCGCATGGTCCCCTCCCCACGGATTCGCCGCAGGGAGGATAAGGGCGCGTCCCAATGCGGAACCCGTTATTATCGGGGGCTTAGCGGCCGGCGGGGGCCGTGCTATCGACCCCGCTTATGCGACCGCTTCTCGCCTGCGCCCTCTTGTCCCTCGCCGCCTGCGGACAGGCCCCCATGCCCGTCGCCCCGGCGGCGCCCGCCTCGGTTCAGGCCGCCACCGCTCCGCTCCAGCCCGTCCGCGTTTCCGCCGAGATCGCCGATTTCTACCGCCAGCGCGGCGCCAGGCCGGTCTGGGTCGACCGGCGGGGCCCGCGGCCGGAGGCTCTCGGGCTCGCCGGCGAGATCGCCCGGGCCGCCGATCACGGACTCGATCCCGCCCGCTACGGCGCCGCCGAGCTCGCCGCGGCGATGGAAGCGGCGCGATCGGGCGACCCCGCCGCCCGCGCCCGTGCCGACCTGCTCCTGTCCCGCGCTTATCCGGCCTTCATCCGCGACCTGCGGCTTCCCGCCCGAGGAGGCCGCGGGGTCACCTGGGTCGACTCCGAGCTCGAGCCCCGGCCCGCCGAGGCGCGGGCCCTGCTGGAGGCCGCCGCCGCCGCTCCGGATCTCGGCCGGCATCTCGCCGAAGCGACGGCGATGAACCCGCTCTACACCGCGCTGAGCCGCGGCTATGCCCGCCGCCGCGCCGCCGCGCCCAGCCTCTCCGAGGCGGAAGAGAAGGCGATCCGGGCCAATCTCGATCGAGCCCGGCTGATCCCCGCGCTTCCCGGCCGCTACGTGATCGTCGACGCCGGCTCGGCGCGACTGTGGATGATCGACGGGGGGCGGGTCGAAGGGCCGATGCGGGTGATCGTCGGCAAGACCAGCATGCAGACGCCCACGATGGCGGGCCTGATCCGCTACGTCACTCTCAACCCGTGGTGGAACGTCCCGCCCGATCTGGCTCGCGAGCGGGCGAAGCGGGTGCTCAGGTCGGGGCCGGAGATCCTTCGCCGCGAGAATATGGAATTGCTCTCCGACTGGAGCGACCGCCCCCGCATTCTTTCAGCCAGCCAGGTGGACTGGCGCTCCGTGGCGAGCGGCAAGACCAGCCTGCGCATGCGTCAGCGCCCCGGCGGCGCCAACGTCATGGGCGCGATGAAGTTCATGCTGCCCAACCGGCTCGGCATCTACCTCCACGATTTCCCGGACAAGAGCCTGTTCGATCGGGCCGACCGGCGGATCAGCTCGGGCTGCGTAAGGGTTGAGGACGCGCCTCGGCTCGCCCGGTTCCTCTTCGGCGGACCGGCGCCGCGCCCGGCAGGTCCCGCCCCGGAGCAGCAGGTCGACCTGCCCGAGCCGGTGCCGGTCTATATCACCTATCTGACCGCGTTGCCCGATCCGGCCCGGGGGGTCGTCCTGCAACGGGACGTCTATGCCCGCGACGAGCGCCGGTCTTCCCGCCGTGAGGCATGAGCGCCGGGCTTCACCGGCCGCTCCGCTTGGGCTATCGGGCCTCGAGGCTGAAGCGAGAAGGGAATGAAGTGCGCGGATCCGGAACGGCCTTGCTGCCACTCGCCCTGCTCGCCGGCTGCGCCGGCTATGCGGCCGATTACTGGAAGCCCAAGAACAGCCTGATCGCTCCCCAGCTGCCGCGCTACGGAATCACCGCGGCGCAAAGCAGCTGCGTCGGTGAACGGCTGACGAAGAATTTGAGCGTCTGGCAGCTTCGGCAGCTCACCGACATCGCCCAGCGCCTCGAGCCAAGGTCGGGCAATCCGCTCAGCCCTCGCGACCTCGCCTATGTCGCGGGCCTCGTTCAGGATCCGAAAGTGGGTCCGGAGGTGAAGGCGACGCTGGACTCCTGCGGCGCCCTGACGGCGGCGGCGCCCGCGCAGGCCGCGGCGCCGGCCGCGGCGAGCGGGCAATCGGGCGTGGCCCGGGGCCTCGAACCGGGCGCCGCGCCGCCGCAGCCCCTGCGCTGGATCGATCTCGGCGCCGCCGATACGGGCCAGCGCATCGCCATCGACATCACTTCGGTGGTGATGACGGCGGAGAAGCGGGAGGGCTGGTTCCGGCTTTCCAATCCGGGCGAAGCGGCGCCGAGCCTGGACGGCTACCGGCTGAGGGTGGATTGCCCGGGGCGGACGATCACTCCGACCGCGGCCCGCAAGTACGGCGCCGACGGCAAGGTCGCCCAGCACGAGGATTACACCGCCGCCTGGCAGCAGCCGCTGGCGATCGAAGCCGGGACGGTGATGGAGATCGCCTGGAAGCGGCTCTGCCAGTGAGGCCTGCGGCCCTCGCTATTTCGCACCCGGTATGTTATGCTGGCCGCATCACCTGATCGTGCCAGCAAGCATCGCGTGACGGGGAGACTTCAGGGCTCCCGCTTGCAGCGCGAAGGAGACTCCATGGAACAGACCTACTGGCTTGCGCGCAAACGCAGTTCCGCCGCCAATGCGAGGCGGGCGGAGAGTTCGGAGGCGCGGCTCGTCCACCTCGATCTCGCCGGCCGCTACAGCATCAAGGCCGCCGCCGCGGCCGCCGCGCCGGCGCTGCTCACCGCCGCCGACGCGGGCTATTACGAGCAGCTCGAAACCGGCGCCCGCTGGCTCGCCTCGCGCGCGACCGCGGATTCCGAGCGGGCGGGGCACCTGCGCAACGCCAATCGCTACGCCCGCCTCAGGCTCGACGCCGCGGGGAGGCGCTGAGATGGCCGGCCCTCCCGACCGCGACCGCCCGACCACAGTCGAGCGCGCCTTCGAGCTTGCCCGCTCCGGCCAGTGCGACAATCTCCCCGCCATCGTCGCCACCCTGAAGGGGGAGCGCCATGAATCGGTCGACGCGCATCTCGCCGGCCCCTCGATCCGAAAGGATCTGAGGCGGACCTGGGAGCAGGCGCCCAAGGAGTCACCCGGCGAAAGCGGCGAAGCCTGATCGTCATTGCGAGCAGGTGAAGCGATGAAGCAATCCAGCGCTCCAGCGAGGCGGAACTGGATTGCTTCGCTTCGCTCGCAATGCCGCGGGGTCTCGATGTCGCGAATAACCATTCCGCCTTCTCGAAAGGGACGACATGATCACCATCACCGCCTTCCAGTCGCTGCCGCCCTTCGTGCAGGGCCTGGTGCGCGACCTGCGGGTGCGGTGGGCGCTTGAGGAGGCGGGGCTTCGCTACGAGGTCAGGCTGCTTGCCGACGGCGAGAAGGATTCTGCGGAATACCGCTCCTGGCAGCCTTTCGGGCAGGTGCCGGCCTATGAGGAGAACGGGCTGAAGCTGTTCGAATCCGGCGCCATCGTGCTCCGGATCGCGGAGCGAAGCGAGAATCTGCTGCCGGGCGACCCCGCCGCCCGCGCCCGTGCGATCCAATGGCTGTTCGCCGCGCTCAACACGATCGAGCCGCCGATCCTCAACCTCGCCGGGATCGATCTCTTCTGGGCCGATCAGGAATGGGCGAAGCTTCGGCGGCCGGACGCCGAAGCCGCCGTCAGGAAGCGCCTCGGCGAGCTTTCGGCCGCGCTGGGCGGCGGCCCTTTCGTCGACGGTTCGCGATTCACCGCCGGAGACCTGATGATGGCGACGGTGCTGAGGATCCTGCGCCACACCGGGCTGGTGGCCGACTCCGGCCTCGCCCCCTATCTGGAGCGATGCGAGGCGCGGCCGGCCTTCCGGCGCGCGCTCAGCGGCCAGATGGCGGCGTTCGAGCAAGGCTGACCACGGCTCATTTGCCAGGGACCCGGGGCTCCTCCGGCTCGTTGTCAGCCCGTTTCCCAGGAGGTTCTTGCAATGCTCAACCGCCAGGTACCCGATACGATATTCAAGACCCGCGTTCGCGACGAGAGCATCGGCGGCGACAATCCCTTTCGCTGGCAGGACCTGCCCAGCGGCGAGGTTTTTCGCGGCCGCCGGGTGGTCGTCTTCGCCCTTCCCGGCGCCTTCACCCCGACCTGCACGACCGAGCAATGCCCCGCCTACGAAGCCTCCTACCCGGCGCTTCGCGAGGCGGGCGCGGACGAGGTCTATTGTCTCTCCGTCAACGATGCCTTCGTCATGTATCAGTGGGCCAAGCACCTCGGCATCGAGAATCTGAAGCTGCTGCCCGACGGATCGGGCGACTTCACCCGGCGGATGGGAATGCTGGTCAGGAAGGACCATCTCGGCTTCGGCCACCGCTCATGGCGCTACGCGATGGTGGTGGACGACAGCCGGGTCGCCGCCTGGTTCGAAGAGCCCGGCATCAACGACGAGGGCACGGACGACGACCCCTATGGCGAGAGCGCTCCAGACAAGCTGCTCGAATGGCTTCGGGCGAACCCGCGGTAGGGCTCAGGATCTCCAATTCCTCCCCCAGCTTGCCTGGGGGAGGGGGTCCGCGACGCGAAGCGTCGTGGTGGTGGGGCAATGGCGAATCCGTATTTCCCCTCCACCGCGCTTCGCGCGGTCCCCCTCCCCGAGCAAGCTCGGGGAGGAATTCGGCGCCCCGACCCGTCACAGCGACTTCAGATATTCCACCAGCGCCTTGCGCTCGTCCGGCGTGAGCGGCCTGCCGATGATGCCCTAGCCTTGGTTGCGCGGCGTGGCCGTGTCGAAGAGATGGCCGCCGTTCCAGTTGCCGCGGACGGTGAACCTGTTGTCGCCCTGCGGCTGCTTCGGGCCGGCCAGCCCTGATTCGATCCGGCAGAGGTTGTCGACGGGAACGGTGGAGGTGAAGAGCGTCCGTCCCCGCCCGGTCCAGTTGACCTTGGCGCCCACGCCCACGGCTTCCCCGCCGTTGCGGATCATCGGCTGCTCGATCGACTTGTTGTACTGACCCAGTCGAACCAGCTCGACGCCCCAGATGTGCGGCAAGGCGACCGGAGCGGTGAGCGCGCGCAGATTGTCGCCCCCTTCATCTGGAAGACCTCGTTGCCGATCCGGTTGAGCGCGTCGAGCCTTGCGAATCCTTCCACGACGGTGCCTTCGCCGAGGCCGTCCAGCTTCATCTTGGCGATGAGGCCCTTGAAGACCCGCCGGTGAGCTGCTCCCATATCTTGTGCCGGGCGCGCAGCCGCTGCAGCGGGCTTCCGCCTGCCGGGATGAGCCGTTCGGCCGCGAGAGCGAGAGCGGCCTGCCGGCCCGCGGCTTCGCCAGCCACCCGGCGACTCGAGCTGTATTGGGATAGCTTGCCATGATTCCCCAGAGCCCGTCCGGAGAAGAGAAGCTGGGCGGGGAAGACGATGCCGCCTATCCGGGAAGTTGAGGAAGTTGACTATTCGACGGTGACGCTTTTCGCCAGGTTGCGGGGCTGGTCCACGTCCGTTCCTTTGAAAACGGCGACGTGATAGGCGAGCAGCTGGACCGGGATGGCGTAGACGAGCGGCGCGATCAGCGGGTGAACTCGCGGCATCTCGATCGTCGCCAGCAGTCGCGAGTCGGCCGCCGCGGCAAGTCCCTCGGCATCGGAGATGAGGACCACCTTGCCGCCCCTCGCCTGGACTTCCTGCATGTTGGAGACCGTCTTCTCGAACAGCGGTCCACTCGGCGCCAGCACGATGACGGGCACGTTGTCGTCGATGAGGGCGATCGGGCCGTGCTTCATCTCGCCGGCGGCATAGCCTTCGGCGTGGATGTAGCTGATCTCCTTGAGCTTGAGAGCGCCCTCCATGGCGAGCGGGTAATCGGCGCCGCGGCCCAAGTAGAGGACGTCGCGCGCCTGGGCGATGAGCGGCGCCATCGCCTGGATCTCCTCGTCATGGCCCAAAGCCGCGTTCATCGCCGCGGGCGCTTCCGAAAGGTGGTCGACGATCTCGCGCTCCTCCTCCTCGCTGATCCGGCCCTTGTCGCGCGCGAACTTCGCGGCGAGGGCGGCCAGCACCGCGAGCTGGCAGGTGAAGGCCTTGGTCGAGGCGACTCCGATCTCGGGGCCGGCATGGGTGGGCAGGAGCAGGTCCGCCTCGCGCGCCATCGAGCTGGTGGGGACGTTGACGACGACGGCGATCCGCTGCCCCTCGGCCCGCGCGTGGCGGAGCGCCGCCAGCGTGTCCGCCGTCTCTCCCGATTGCGAGATGAAGAGGGCGAGCCCGCCCGGCTCGAGCACCGGCTGGCGGTAGCGGAATTCGGACGCGACATCGAGATCGACGGGGACTCGGGCGAATTGCTCGAACCAATATTTGGCCACCATCCCGGCATAGAAGCTGGTGCCGCAGGCGACGATGGTGACCCTGGGCACCTGCGCGAAGCTTTGCTCCATCGCCGGAAGGGCGATCTTGCGCTCGAACGGGCGCAGGTAGGAGGAGAGCGTCTGGGCGACCACGATCGGCTGCTCGAATATCTCCTTCTGCATGAAATGGGCGTGGTTGCCCTTGTCGCCGACGTCGCTGGAGGCGCCGGAGGCGACGATTTCCCGCTCCACCGGCGCGTTGTTCCGATCGAAGATGCTTGCCCCGTCGTGGCCGATGACGGCCCAGTCGCCCTCGTCGAGATAGGCGATGCGCTGGGTGAGGCCGGCCAAAGCGAGCGCGTCGGAGCCGAGATAGGTTTCGCCGTCGCCATAGCCGACGGTGAGCGGCGCGCCCATCCGGGCGCCGATCAGCATTTCGGGATGGTCGCGGAACAGGATGGTGATGGCGAAGGCGCCGTGCAGCCGGGGAAGGACGGCGGCGACGGCTTCGCTCGGCGTTCGGCCCTGCTCGAGCTGATGATCGATCAGATGGGCGACGACCTCGCTGTCGGTTTCCGACTGGAAGCTGCGCCCGGCCGCCTGCATCTCCTCGCGAAGCGGCCGGAAATTCTCGATGATCCCGTTGTGGACGAGAGCGACTCCGCCGACGATGTGCGGATGGGCGTTGCCGACGGTCGGAGCGCCATGGGTGGCCCAGCGCGTATGGGCGATTCCGATCGTCCCCGCCAGCGGCCTGGCGGCGAGCTCGGCGGCGAGGTTGTCCAGCTTGCCCTCGGCCCGTCGGCGCTCCAGCGCTCCGTCCAGGATCGTGCAGACGCCGGCGGAATCGTAGCCGCGATACTCCAGCCGCCTCAAGCCCTGCATGAGCCGGTCGGACACTTCCTCGCGCCCCACGATGCCGATTATCCCGCACATGTTTTACGCGTCTCCTGACGGGCTGGGTCCTTCGATACGGGCCTTCGCCTTCGCTCAGTCCCTACTCAGGATGAGCGGGAGAGGGGAAGCCCCTCATGTCGCTCATCCTGAGTAGCCGGTGAGCTTGTCGAACCGGCGTATCGAAGGACGCTCTAGATCAACCCGCTTTCTTTTTTGCCAACATCGCGGCCCGGAAGCGCTCGGCCCAGCCCGGCTTCGTCTCCTGCGTACCCCGCGCCAGCGCCAGCGCATCCGCTTCGACGTCGCGCGTGACCACCGAACCCGCGCCGACGATCGCTCCGGCGCCGATGCTGACCGGCGCCACCAGCGCGGAGTTGGAGCCGATGAACGCGTTCTCGCCGATCCTCGTCCCGTATTTGAAATAGCCGTCGTAATTGCAGGTGATCGTGCCGGCCCCGATATTCGCGCCCGCGCCGACCTCGGCATCGCCGAGATAGGTGAGGTGGCTCGCCTTGGCGCCGGCGCCCAGCTTCGCCTTCTTGGTCTCGACGAAATTGCCGACCTTCGCCTTCTCGCCGATCTCGGTCCCGGGGCGGAGGCGGGCATAGGGACCGATCTCGGCGCCCGAAGCGATGTTCGCGCCTTCGATGTGGCTGAAGGCGCGGATACGGACCCCGTCCGCGACGGTGACCCCGGGTCCGAAGAAGACGTTTGGCTCGATGGTGACGTCGCGGCCGAGCCTGGTGTCGAAGGCGAACCACACCGTCTCGGGCGCAATCAAGGTCGCGCCTTCGGCCATCGCCTCGGCCCGGCGGCGAGCCTGCCACAAAGCCTCTGCGGCCGCGAATTCGCCGCGGCTGTTGGGGCCGATCGCCTCGGCCTCCTCGCACTCGATGAGGAGCGCCGGACGGCCGTCGGCGACGGCCAGGTTGACGATGTCCGGAAGGTAATATTCGGACTGGGCATTCTCGTTGCGCACTCGGGCGAGGAGCGGCCACAGATCGGCCGACCTGACGGCGAACAGATTGGCGTTGCACAGGCCGATCGCCCGCTCCTCTTCGGAAGCGTCCTTATGCTCGACGATCTTGACGACGCGGCCGTCCTCTCCGGCCACGATCCGTCCATAGGCGGCGGCGTTGGCGGGCCGGAAGCCGAGCGCGACCATGGCGGCGTCGGGCTCGCCCTGGAGCGCGCCGAGCATCAGCCGCATCGTTCGTGCCCGGATGAAAGGGGCGTCTCCGGAGAGGAGGAGGATGTCGCCGTCGAAACCTTCAAGCGCGGCCTCGGCCTGGCGGACGGCGTGGGCCGTGCCGAGTTGAGGCTCCTGAACCGCGAAGTCGATCCCCGGGCCCGCCAATCGGGACTCGATCTGCTCGCGCTGGTTCCCGACGACGATCACCGTCCGCTCCGGCCCGAGGCTGGCGACGCAGTCGAGCAGATGCTCGATCATCGGCCGCCCGGCGATCGGGTGAAGCACCTTGTGGAGATCGGATTTCATCCGCGTCCCCTTGCCGGCGGCAAGGATCACGGCGGCAACAGGCCTGTTCATGGCGCGGCCAATCGCACGGAAAGCTTGCTATTTCCATAGCAAGGCGGCGACTCCGCGTTGGGATGCCGGCCCGCCTGGCGACTGTGGGGGCATGAAGCCATGGTCGCGATAATCTCCCAAGCCCGGCGGAGCTTCCGGTTCCCGCGGCAATTGGCCGGAGCGGCGGCCCGTGCTAGGCTAAGCTGTTCCAGCCACAGGGGGTTTTCATGCGCCGGACGCTCATCGGTTTCGCTTCGGCGCTGGCCCTTCTGGCCGCTTCACCCGGCGCCTCGGCCCAGGGCGCCGCGCTTCCCCCGCCGAGCGAAGGCGGGAGCCGCGCAGCCCGGCTCTCCGCCCTGCTCGCCGCGCAGGATCATATGGCGCTCGGCCGAATGATCCGCGAGCCGGTCACCGAGGCGGAGGTCGAGACCGATCTCGATTGGCTGAAGGAGCGGTTGCTGGAGGGCAATTCAGCGTGGATCGCGATGCTGTACGCCAAGCTGCTGTGGAGCCTTTCGGACCGGTCCCCGCCCGAAGCCGCGGACCCGCTGCGGCAGACGGCGGTGATGGCGATGCTCTATGCGTCCGCGGCGATCGGGATCGACGGCGCCCGCTGCGGGGACCGCTCCGCCCCCGTCGGACGTCAGGACCAGTTGATGGGCTGGCAACGCGAAATATGGCCCTTCCTGGCGAAAATGACTCCCGAACACCGGCAGCGGGCCGTCGACCTCGCGGTCCGGATCGAGGAACGGACCCGCGCCCGGCGCGACTCGGCCGGCGATGTGGAGTTCCTGTGCCGCGGCGGCATGGAGGAAATGACCTACAATCTGGAGCATGGCACGATGCGCGTAGCCGACCCGAAGCCGGGGCAGATCGGACGTCGAATCGTCGTCGGGGGCGACGGCAAGTACCGCCCGTCAGTGCGCGAGGAGAAGATGTGGCGGCCGGAGGCGGAAGCGGCGCGGTCGGATCTCCGCGCCCGGCTCATGCAGTTGGTCGCCGCCGTGACTGGGCGGCCCGGCTCCTGAGCCGAGGGAATGGGCGCACCTGCTGGAGCGGCTCGCCGCCCGGCCCGGCTTGCTGTAGGGTAGGCGAAAGCAGGAGATCATATGGACGGCAAGGGCACCTACAGGACTCGCGGAATGGAGGGATCGCCCGACACCGCGCGGGTGGTCGACCGGAGCGTCGCCTTCGATCTTCCCGAGCAGCAATATCGGCGCCGGGGCTACAACCCGCCCTACGACGAGCTCGGCTGGAAGCCGATGGAAGGCCCCGGCGCCTAGCGACAACGTGTCCGGCAACCGCGTGGGCCATCTCAGGGCTGCGGTCTCAAGTCGGGGGCGATTTCCGCATCCTCGAAGACGTCATCCCGGCCTTCGCCGGGATGACCCTGGAACAGCCGGCGAATCCGGCCACGCCGCGATTCCGTTGATCGAGTACCGGCCCTAGCGCTTGCGCGCCTTCACCCAGAGGTGGCGGGCAAGCATCATCGGCGGCATCCGCAGCCAGTGCGAGCGGACGTAGAAGCCGAACCGGCTCAGCGGGCGCCGCTGCCGGCCCCAGCCGTCCCTCGCCAGCAGCCGGCGCCGGAAAAGCGCGTCGGTCGCGGTCGACCCGCGTGTGAATTGGTGCCTGACACCCTTTTTCCGGGGGGCGGCCCCTTTTGAATCCAACGCCCCTGAAATCGGTGCCTGACACCAAGCAAGGGGGGTGGCGTAGAGATGGCGCGCAAGGCGGACGGCCCGTGCGACCGCCGGGAGCAGGCCGTGCCGCCGCGCGCGCACTTCGAGCGAAGGCCAGAAATCCGGGTCCCGCTCCGCGAATTCCCGAAGCAGCCGGTCGATATCCCAAAGGTTGCGCAGTCCTCCCGCAAGGTCCCCGTCGGCGAAAAGATGCGCCGCGGCATGAACGATCATGTCCTCCGGCGAGAGGGTGAACAGGCCGTCCGTGAGCGGCGCCCGGGCCTCGATCATCGCCTCCATGTCGGGCTTCGGCCGCGCCGTCAGCGGCAATATCGCGTGATGGACGTCGATCATCCGGTCCCGCTCCCGATGGATGAGCGGCGGCAGCTCGTGCATCCACCGGCGATAATATTGGTCGTCGTACGAATCCTCCTTCACCCATTCCCAGCCCGCGGCGAGGAGCGCGCGCTCCACCTGCGGCAGCGCGCCCTTGGGAACGAGGATGTCGAGGTCTCCGATCGAGCGGCCGCGGCCTGCCTCCAGCCCGGCCGCGGCATAAGCGGTGCCCTTGAGCAGCACCACCGGGATGCGCAGCGGCGCGAGCGCCCGCCGCGCCATCTCCGCTTCCCACAGGGCCTGCACCCGTGCCGCCTCCGCGTCGCGCCGGGCCGCTTCGAGCATGGCTTCGACCGGATCCGGCAGCTCCAGCCCCTTCAGCCGCCAGGCGAGGCTGCCGATCAGCGATTCGGCCCGGGCCATTGCGATCAGCGACGTCCAGTCCGCCACCATGCCCGCGGCGGCGGGGTCGGCGAGCAGCCGGACGAGCAGCCGGGCGTCCTTCATCCGGCCCGCCAGAGATCTTCGACCAGAGCCTGCGCCTCCTCGGTCGAGGAATAATCGATCGCCCTCGAAGGCAGCGCGCCGACGAAGCGGGTGAGGGCGTCGAAGCCCCGCTCGCCCAGCGCGACATAATTGGTCGAGGCCTGGGTGAGCCGCATGAAGGCCTCGGCGCCGCCGACCTCGCGCACCGCCGGCACGAGATCGCGCCCGAACCGCGGGAAGAGGATCAGCACCGGCCTCGCCGGCTCCGCCATCCGCTCCACCGCTTCCCGGTTCGGCCGCAGGTGGCGGATCGTGCCCTTGGGCGTTCCGGTGAGCACCGGGCCGAGCCGGGCGGGGTCCACTCCTTTCAGCAGGCCGAGGGATTCGTTCTTGAGGCTGACGGCGCGCGGAAAGGGGTGGAGCCGGCCGTCCTCCAGGTCCAGAAGCGCGAATTCGTCGCCCATGAAGCGCCAGCCGCGTTCGCCCAGCAGGGCTCCGAGCGTCGACTTTCCGGCACCCGAGTGACCCGTGATCAAGAGCGCCCGGCCATCCCTCTCGACGCTCGCCGCGTGGAGCAGGAGGAAGCGCTTCTGGCCGAGCGCCATCTGCAGGTTCATCCCCATTTCGGCGGCGAGGAGCCCCAGCGCCAGTGGCAGCGGAGCCGCGTCCGGAAGCACGTAGTCGCCGCGGATCGCCACCGACGGCCGCACCCACCGCCGCCACACCCGCTCGGCCTCGAGCCGCACGGTGAAGTCGCAGGCGCCCCTGGGCTCGGGATATCCGGCATAGAGGCGTCGAAGCTGGCGGATCGGTCCCGCCCATTGCGAGCCGATCCGGAAGGCTACCGGTCCGACCTGGAGGCGGAAGGCGTTCCTCATGTTCGCCGGACGAGGCCGGCCGCCTCCAGTTCGGCGAGCCGGGCGGCGATGGCCGCGGCGGGATCGTCGGATTCGATTTCGAAGGTCTCTCCCATCGAGGAGGCGATTTCGGCGGCGCTCGCCGGGCCTCGTGCGAGCACGCTCAGGATCTGCGGTGCGGGGGGAGCGAGGAAATGGGTAAGGCCGGACGGGCGGTGGTAGAGGAGGGTGAGGCCTTCCATCTCGACAAGGCGGACGGTTCCCGGCGCGTCGGCGGTGTAGAGGGACGCGGCCATGCCGGCCGCTTCGCGGCTCAGCGCGGCATCTGCAGCGAGGCGTAGCAGGTGAAGCCGCTCATCCCCGCCTGCAGACGGCGAATATAGTTGGCGTAGGCCTGGGCTGCCTCGCTGTCGACGCCGGCCGGGGGACGGCCGCCGTTCAGCATCGACCTCACCTCCTCGCCCTTGAGCGGCCGGGCGAGCGGCGGATAGGCGCCGGGGGTGCCGGGCGGAACCAGGCTGCCGTCGGCGGCGATGAAGTTGCCGGAGCCCGCCTGCGGCGCCGGCACCGGAATCTCGCAATTGAGCACCGAGCCGGCGGTCTGCGCGAGGGCGGGGCGGATCGTCACCACCGTCGAAGCCGCCGCGGCGCCGAGCGCCAGGACGACCCGCCGGCTCGGCCTGCCCGAATCTTCCGCGCCTGGAATGTCGCTTCGCTCGCTCATCGTCACCCGCATCTACCTCAGCCTTCTTTCATAAGGGTAAAGCGGCGCAATGGCGAGACGGGCCGAGGCCGATTGTCCCGCTTGTGGACGATTGGCTGGAGAAAAATCGTTTCGGCCTCGTTTACAGGTCGGGCCGCCGGAGTAGGCGCGGCCGCTTTGTCCAAGGAGGACCCTTTACAATGAAAATCATCCTTTTCGCCGCGGCGCTGACCCTCGGCAGCGCCGCCGTCGCGCAAACCGGCAACACGGTCAGCGATCCCTCTCAGAGCATGGGACCGCGCGGAGTCACCCAGCAGGGCACCGATCCGGACGGAACGGCCTGCACTCCGGCCGGCTACAACGCCAACACCACCGGCTATCCGACTTGCGCGGCCGGGAATTCGAATGCCGCCACCGGCGCCGGCGCAACTCCGCCGCGCTGCTCCAAAACGGTCAAGGACGGCTGCATCCAGGCCTATGAGCGCGGCGTCCGCCGCTGAGGCTTGAGGGGGCGCCCGTCGCGGGCGCCCCCTCTCCCCCGTCAAGCGCAACGCGGGAGAAAAAGCGTTTCGGCCTCGTTTAGGGGAGGCGCCGCCGTGACCCACGCGGCCGCCCACCCAGGAGGAGGCTCGATATGAAGCTCATCATCATGGCTGCCGCGCTCATGCTCGGCAGCGCCGCCGTCGCCCAGACGACGAGCGAAGAAGAGGCCGACACCACCACCACGACAGAGACGAGCACGACGGATACGACGACCACGACGACGACCGCCGCGCAGCCGGGCAGCATGTCGCCCATGAGCACGGGCGGCCAGACGGTCGCGCCGGGCAACACCTCGCCCGAGACCGATGCCCGGGGCATCCGAGTCATCTCGGCCCCCGCACAGGCTCCCGCCGGCTACAACCAGCCCGCCCAGCTTCTGGCGCCGGGCGCCGCCATGCCCACCGTCGCCGCTCCCACGCCTTCGGCCGCGGGTCCGCTGCCGCCGTGCAGCCGCACCGTCACCGACCGCTGCACCCAGACCTACGAACGCGGCCGCGCGCGCTGAGCGGTTGTCCTCCCCGGCTCCGACTGTCATGAGCCGCCGCTGACAACAGTTCCTCCCCGAGCTTGCCTCGGGGAGGGGGACCGCGGCGCGGAGCGCCGGGGTGGAGGGGCAATGCGAACTTCCGAAACTCCCCTCCACCAGGCTTCGCCTGGTCCCCCTCCCCGCGAAATCGCGGGGAGGATTAGGACAGAGCGGGAGGAAACATGACCATCAGCTTCGAAGGCCAGGTCGCGGTCGTCACCGGCGCCGGCGGGGGCCTCGGACGCGCTTATGCGCTGGAGCTCGCCCGGCGCGGCGCCAAGGTAGTGGTGAACGACCTCGGCGGCGCCCGCGACGGATCGGGCAGCTCCGATGCGGCGCTTCGAGTCGTCGAAGAGATCGAGGCGGCCGGCGGCGAGGGGCTCGCCAACGGCGCAAGCGTCACCGACGCGGAGCAGGTCGAAGCGATGGTCGCCGCCGCCAAGGAGCGCTGGGGCGGGGTCCACATCCTGATCAACAATGCCGGAATCCTGCGCGACCGGAGCTTCGCCAAGATGACCGCCGAGGATTTCCGGGCGGTGGTCGATGTCCATCTGATCGGATCGGCCCTGTGCACCAAGGCGGTTTGGGAGACGATGCGCGAGCAGGCCTATGGCCGGATCCTGATGACCTCGAGCTCGACCGGCCTCTACGGCAATTTCGGCCAAGCCAATTACGGCGCCGCCAAGCTGGGCCTCGCCGGGCTCGCCAAGACCCTCAACCTGGAGGGGGCGAAATATAATATCCGGGTCAACACCATCGCTCCGACCGCCGCCACCCGGATGACCGAGGACATCTTCCCGCCCGACCTGCTGGCCCTGTTCAATCCGGAAAATGTCGTTCCAGCCGCGCTCTATCTCGTGTCGGACGTGGCGCCCGGCAACGCCATCGTCGGCGCCGGCGGCGGAGTCGTCCAGTCGGCCTACGTCACCCTGACGCCGGGCTACGCCTTGCCCGAGGGACGCCGGACGGTGGAGGAAGTGGCCGCCAATTGGGACAAGATCACCGACCGCGGCGGCGAGATCGTCCCCCAGTCCGGCGCCGAGCAGGCGATGCTGATCCTCAAGGTGCTGCAGGGATGAACTTGCCTCCCCATGCGCAGCATGGGGAGGGGGACCACCGAAGGTGGTGGAGGGGTGACTTGAACCTGATCGACGCCCGGTCACCCCTCCACCATGCTTCGCATGGTCCGCCTCCCCATCTGGCGATGGGGAGGCAGGTACTGTCTTGATACACTAACACACCTATGCTACACGCCTCCCATCCAGGGAGGAAAAAAACCATGAACAGCGACAGCGAACTGGAAGCGGCGGTCGCGGCGGGGGCGCTCAGCCCCGATGCCGCTTCGGCGCTTCGCAACTATGTGGCGGGCCGAAGCGGCGGCGCCGTCGCCGACGAGGAGCATTTCCGGCTCGTCACCGGCTTCAACGACATTTTCGTGGCCATCGCCGCGGCGATCCTGCTGTTCGCGGTCGGCTGGATCGGCAACGCGGTGGGGCCGAACATCGGCGGCGACGGGCCTTCGCCCTTCGCCGGCCTGTTCGTCGCCGTCACCGCCTGGGGGCTGGCCGAATTCTTCACCCGCAAGCGCCGAATGGCTTTGCCCAGCATCCTGCTCCTGCTCGCCTTCGCCGGCGGAGTGCTCCTGACCGCCCTCACAACCCTGGTCCTCGGCATAGGCGAGTCCGCCTTCGAGAATAACGACCGGGCGGTGGCGCTCGCCTTCGCGGCCACGGCGGCGGTGGGAGCGGCGGCGACCTGGGTGCATTGGCGGCATTTCCGGGTCCCGGTCACCGTCGCGGTGGGGGTCGCCACCCTCGTCGGGCTGGCGCTCGCCCTCATCGCCTCGGCGGTCGGCGACGTCCCGGGCCTCGACAAGGTCATGCTGGTGAGCGGCCTCCTCCTCGGGATCGCCGTGTTCCTGCTCGCCATGTGGTGGGATTCGTCGGACCGGGCGCGGCAGACCCGGCGCTCGGACGTCGCTTTCTGGCTTCACCTGCTGTCGGCGCCGCTGATCGTCCACCCGATCTTCTCGCTGCTCGGGCTGACGGACGGCGACGCCACCATCGGCGAGGCGGTGGTCGTGCTCGGGGTCTACGTGCTGCTCGGCATCACCGCGCTGGCCATCGACCGGCGCGCCCTGCTCGTCTCGGCGCTCGCCTACGTGCTGTTCGCTCTGATCAGCCTGTTCCGCGAGTTCGGCGCGGTCGAGCTCAACATCGCGCTCGCCGCCTTCGTCATCGGCTCCGGCCTGCTCCTGCTGTCCGCCTTCTGGCACTCGGTGCGGCGCTCGGTCGTCCGCCCGCTGCCGCAGGGCCTGCAGGCGAGGCTGCCGGTCACCGAGCGGGCGGTAATCGCGTAAGTTCTGCCTCCCCATGCGTAGCATGGGGAGGGGGACCACCGAAGGTGGTGGAGGGGTGACCTGAAACCGACAGACGCCAGCTCACCCCTCCACCGGGCTTCGCCTGGTCCCCCTCCCCATCTTCGATGGGGAGGCAAATATCACCCGTTGACCGCCTTCATCAGCCGGCGCTCCAGCGGCGCGAGCACCGGGCCGAGCTCGTCGCCGCGGCGAAGCACCATTCCGGCTTCGTTGACGAGCGCCCACATGCCCTGCCGGTTGCGCAGTGCGGGCTTCTTCTCGATCTTGTACTCCGGCCTTTCGGCGGTCCGGCGGAAGGCCCAGAAGGCGGCGCCGTCGCGCCCGAACTCGACGGCATAATCGCGCCACAGGCCGGCCGCGACCATCCGCCCGTAAAGGTCCGTGATCCGGGACAACTCAGCTCGGGTGAAGCCGATCTGCGGCGAGGAGGCTCCCGGAAAAGGGAGGACGTTACCCATCAGGCGCGGCCGCGCTCCTTTCGCTGCTTGCCGTCCCGCTCCTCGATCAGCTCGGCGAGCCGGCGGCGAAGCTGCTCGACCTCGC
>DASVTN010000107.1:0-2589 GCA_036387555.1 Allosphingosinicella sp.
TCTGTTCGGCGGCGAGGAGAGGATGTGCCGGCGCATCATCGCCTTCTGCGCCCGCGCCGGCTTCGCGGCCCGGATCGCCGTCGCCGGAACGCCCGGCGCCGCTTATGCTCTGGCGCGATTCGGCGGCGGCGGCCTCTGCCCTGTGAACGGCGAGCCCGAGGCGCTCGCGCCCCTGCCGCTCGCCGCGCTTCGAGTCGACGAGCCCGTCCTCGCCGCCGCCCGCCGGCTCGGCCTGGAATCGGTCGGCGACCTCCTGCACTTGCCGCGCGGCCCGCTCCAGCGCCGCTTCGGCAAGACCCTGCTCGCCCGCCTCGATCAGGCGCTCGGCCGCTCCGGCGAGGCGATCGAGCCGGTGGTTCCGGAGGATCCGCCTTCCGCCGCCCTCCGCTTCGCCGAGCCGATCGCCACCGCCGAGGCGATCGCCGGGGCGCTCGGCCTGCTCATGTCCCGACTGATCGCCACCTTGCGGGAGGCGGGGCTGGGGGCGCGCACCCTCGCCCTTCTGTGCGACCGGGTCGACGGCCGGGTCGAGCGGATCGCCATCGGCACCGCCCGGGCGACCCGCGACGGCGCCCACCTGCTTCGCCTGCTTTCGATGAAGATCGAGCGGATCGAGCCCGGTTTCGGCCTGGACGAGATGCGCCTCGTCGCGGGCCGGGTCGAGCCGCTCTCGCCGGACCAGCCGTCATTGCGGGCGGAACGAAGCAATCCAGCGGGCCTCGCAGACCCTGGATTGCTTCGCTCCGCCCGCAATGACGAAGACTCCGATCTCGCCATGCTCGTCGACCGGCTCGCCGGCCGGCTCGGCCCCGGCCGCCTCTACCGATCGACCGCCGTCGAAAGCGACGTTCCCGAGCGGAGCGTCGCCCGCGCCGGACCGCTCGAGCCCGCGATCCACTGGCCCCGATGGCCGCGCCCCGTCCGCCTCCTGTCGCCGCCCGAGCGGGTCGAGAATGTCGTCGCCCTGCTTCCGGACCAGCCGCCCCGCCGCTTCACCTGGCGCGGCCGTCCCTACCGGGTCGCCCGGGCCGACGGCCCCGAGCGGATCCACGGCGAATGGTGGAAGCGGCTCGCCGAGGCGGAAGCGATCCGCGATTATTTCCAGGTCGAGGACGAGGAGGGGGCGAGGTTCTGGCTGTTCCGGAGAGGGGACGGAGTCGATGCGCGGACGGGGGATTTGAGCTGGTTCCTGCACGGGGTGTTCGGGTGAGCCTGGAAAGCGATTCGCGGAGATCGTGAACTTCGTGAAGTTCAGCGAGACAAAATTCCTCCCCGAGCTTGTCTCGGGGAGGGGGACCGCGGCGCGAAGCGTCGTGGTGGAGGGGCAATTTTGAGTCCGTACCTCCCCTCCACCGCGCTTCGCGCGGTCCCCCTGCCCCAGCAAGCTGGGGGACGAATTTAGCCATGTACATCGAGCTCCAGGCCTTCACCCATTTCTCCTTCCTTCGCGGAGTCTCGAGCGCGGAGGAGATGTTCGCCGCCGCCGCCCTGCTCGGCTATCCGGCGATCGGCATCGCCGACCGCCATACGGTGGGCGGCCTCGTCAAGGCGCTCCGCGCCGCCGACGAGACGGGGGTGCGCCTGATCAGCGGCTGCCGCCTCGACCTCATGGACGGCGCCGGGCTCCTGGTCTGGCCCGAGAGCCGCGCCGGCTGGTCCCGACTCACCCGGCTGCTCACCGCCGGAAAGAGCCGGATCGACCGCGCCAGGGGCGAGAAGGGCCAATGCTTCCTCCACTGGGAGGACGTTTCCGCCTGGAGCGAGGGCCTGGTCGCCGCCCTGGTGCCGGACGAAGCCGACGGCGCGACCGAGACCGCGCTCGCCCAGATGCGCGACATCTTCGGGGACCGCGCCCATCTCGCCCTCACCCATCGCCGCCGTCCGGGCGACATGGTCCGGCTCCACGCGCTCGACGCCCTCGCCCGCCGCCACGGCGTCCGCCCCCTCGCCACCGGCGGCGTCCTCTACGATTCGCCCGACAGGCGAATGCTCCAGGACGTCGTCACCGCCATTCGCCACAAATGCACGATCGACGATCTCGGCTTCCGGCGCGAGCGCTTCGCCGACCGCCATCTCAAAGGCGCGGAGGAGATGGAGCGCCGCTTCGCCGCCTTTCCCGACGCGATCCGGGCCACCGCCGACATCGCGCAGCGCTGCACCTTCTCGCTCCGGGAGCTGAGCTACCAATATCCCGACGAGATCGTGATGACCGGCCGGTCGCCCCAGGAGGCGCTTGAGCGGCTGACCCGGGCAGCGCTCGCCGAGAAATTCCCGGAAGGGCCGCCCAGGAGCCACTCCGACCTGCTCGAAAAGGAGCTGCGGCTGGTCGAGAAGCTCGAATACGCGCCCTACTTCCTCACGGTGAACTCGGTCGTGCAGTTCGCGCGAAGCCAGGAGATACTCTGCCAGGGCCGCGGTTCGGCGGCCAATTCGATGATCTGCTTCGTGCTCGGCATCACCTCGATCGATCCGGTCAAGCACACGCTCCTTTTCGAGCGGTTCATATCGGAGAGCCGCAACGAGCCGCCCGACATCGACGTCGATTTCGAGCATGAGCGGCGCGAGGAAGTGATCCAGTGGATCTACGAC
>DASVTN010000108.1:0-17670 GCA_036387555.1 Allosphingosinicella sp.
CGCCGTTCCTTCGAGGCCGATCCGGGCGCGGCGGAAGGCGGTGCCGTCATTGTAATCGTAGCCGCCCGCCCGTTCGTCGAAGAGCGCGTAATCGGCCTCGATCACTCCGCGCGGCCTGAACGTGAAGTCGCCTTTCTCGTCGGACAAGGTCGGCGCCCAGCCGAACTGGACCTGCTTGGATTCGCGCTTTTCGGCGGCTTCGACCCGGGTCTGCGTGGAGGCGGCCTGCTGCTCGAGCTCTGCGTTGCGGGCCTCCAGCTGCTTCACCCTCGCCTCCAGCGCGTTGAGGCGGTCGAGGATCGCGTCGCCGGTCGCCGGCGGCGCCGGCTCCTGGGCGTAGGCGGGACCGGCGGCCAGGAAGGTGAGGGCGGTGCCGGTCATGAGCAGGAAACGCATTCGGTCCTCCGTTGATAGGGAGGCGTTCGGCATCGCCTGAACCGCAGTCAAGCCGGCAAACCTCTCGGGTTTCACTTTTGCTTCAGAATCTTTTCCGAATTGTGACACCCCGGGTTCGCGAATCGCCCGTCGCGGGACGACCAGGCCGTGCTTCCTCAGATCACCGGGCTGATGCGCCCCGGAACTTGCGATGCGCTCGCCAGGTAGGACGAGCGCTCGACGAAATCTCCGAGCCTTTCTCCGGCGAGGCGCTCCGCCGAGTAGCGGCCGAGCAGGTCATCGAGCACGGCGAGAATCTCGGCCTCGCCGACATTCTCGCGGACCATCCGGGCCAGCCGTTCGCCATGAAAGCCGCCGCCGAGGTAGAGGTTGTACTTGCCGGGCGCTCGGCCGGTCAGCGCGATCTCGGCCACGTAGGGACGCGAGCAGCCGTTGGGGCAGCCGCTGATCCGGAAGGTTATGGGCTCGTCCAGGAGCCCGTGGGAGGCGAGGATGGCCTCGATCCGCGGGAGGATGTCGGGAAGGTAGCGCTCGGCCTCGGCCATTGCCAGGCCGCAGGTGGGCAGGGCGACGCAAGCGATGGAGTTGCGGCGGACCCCGCTCTGCGCAGTGCCGGCGAGGCCGTGCTCGGCGAGCAGGGCTTCGATCGCCGGGCGATCCTCGGCGGCGATTCCCGAGACGATCAGATTCTGGTTCGGAGTGATGCGGAACGCGCCGCGATGGATGCGCGCGACCGCCCGCAGGCCGTCCAGCCAGGAGCGGCCGGGCGCGTTGCCGAGGCGTCCGCTCTCGACATAGAGAGTGCGGTTGAAGCGGCCGCTTCCAGTCTGCCGCCAACCGAACGAGTCCCCGTTCGAGGTGAAGCGGAAGGGCCGCGCCGGCTCGAGACGGGCTCCGAGACGCGACTCGATCTCACTCTTGATCCAGGCGAGCCCCTTGTCGTCGATCGTATATTTGAACCGGGCCCGGTTGCGCTGGGCGCGGTTGCCGAAGTCGCGCTGGACGGACATCGCCGCTCCGGTCGCGGCGACGAGCCGGTCCCTCGGGATGTAGCCGATGACGTCGGCGAGGCGGGGGTAGGTGAGGGGCTCGTTCTCCGTGCGGCCCATCCCGCCGCCGATGGCGACGTTGAACCCTTCGAGCCCGTCTTCCCCCTCGATCGCGATGAAGCCGAGATCCTGGGTATAGACGTCGATGTCGTTGGACGGTGGGACGACGAACCCGATCTTGAACTTCCGCGGCAGGTAGGTCGGGCCGTAAAATGGCTCCTGCTCCTCGTCCGAAGACGCGACCTTCTCTTCGCCGTACCAGATTTCGTGATAGGCGCGGGTCTTCGGCAGATATTCGTCGCTGACCTGCCGTGCGACGGCGGCGACTTCGGCGTGAAGCGCCGAATCCCCGGGGTCGGCGGCGCACATGACGTTGCGCGACACGTCGCCGCAGGCGGCGACGGTGTCGAGCAGGACTTCGTGAAGCCCCTGGATCGTCGCCCGCACGTCCTCCTTGAGGACCCAGTGGAACTGGAAGGTCTGGCGCGTGGTGAGGCGCAGAGTGCCGCCGCCATGGGCCCGGGCGAGCGCGTCCAGCTTCAGCCATTGTTCGGGCGTGCATACGCCGCCGGGGAGCCGGACCCGGATCATGAAGCGGTAAGCGGGCTCCAGCTTCCGGCGGCGCCTTTCGTCGCGCTGGTCGCGGTCGTCCTGCTGGTACATTCCGTGGATCTTCATCAGCCGGGTGTCGTCGGAAGCGACGGCGCCGGTGATGCGGTCGAGAAGGCCGGTGGCGATGGTGCCGCGAAGATAGTCGCTGGCCTTCTTCAGGCCCTCGTCCGGGCTGAGCCGGTCGAGCGGCTGGGAAAGATCCTTGCTCCGGTCGATGGGCATTCCCGAATCGGCCATGTCAGTAGACGTCGCGCTGGTAGCGGCGGCTGCGCTGCAGCTCGCGGACATATTCCTCCGCGCCCTCGCGCTGGAGGCGCCCCTCCTCGGCGACGATCGAGATCAGGGTCTCGTGCACGTCCGGGGCCAGGCGGGCGGCGTCGCCGCACAGGTAGAGATGGGCGCCCTCCTCGAGCCAGGCGAAGAGATCGGCGGCCTCCTCCGCCATCCGGTGCTGGACGTACGCCCTGCCGGCCCGGTCGCGCGAGAAGGCGACGTCCATCCGGCTGAGCAGCCCGTCCCGTAGCCAGGCCTGCCATTCGGTCTGGTAGAGGAAGTCGCTCCGGAAGTTGCGCTCTCCGAAGAAAAGCCAGGATTTTCCGGTCGAGCCGCGGGCCTCGCGCTCCTGGAGGAAGGCGCGATAGGGGGCGATGCCGGTGCCGGCGCCGATCATGATGATGGCCTTGTCGTCTTGCGGAAGCCGGAACTGCTCGTTGGGCTGGATGTAGACGGGGAGGGTGTCGCCCACCGCGGAGCGGTCGGCCAGATGGGCGGAGGCGACCCCGTGGCGCGCCTGGTTGTGGAGCTGGTAGCGGACGGGGGCGAGGGTGATGTGGGCTTCGTCGGGCATGGCCGAGAGGCTGGAGGAGATGGAGTAGAGGCGCGGCTGGAGCGGCCTGAGCCCTGCGACAAATGTGGAGGAATCGCCATTTTTTGCGAGGATGTGATCGACCTTGCTTACGGTCGCGGAGACGGTGACGGCGCCGATCTTGAGCCAGTAGGCGCGGCCGGGCGCGAGCGGCTCATCGCCCATCCACACCAGATCGGCGGCGAGCGTGTCTGCGACGGCGAGCGCCGATCGCGCGGAGGCGATCACGGCGCCGCGCGAGCATTCGACCTCGTCGGCGAGGGTAAGGGTGACGGAGCGGCCTTCGACCGCGCGGTCGACGTCGCCGTCGAAGGTGACGATCCGGTCGATCCGCGATCGCGCCCCGGACGGGAGGATGACGATCTCGTCGCCGGGCCGGACCGTGCCGCCGGCGATCCGTCCGGAATAGCCGCGAAAGCCGCTGTCGGGGCGATTGACCCACTGGACGGCCATGTGGAAGGCGCCCGGTTCGGCTCGAGCGGCGGCGAGCGGAACCGTTTCCAGATGCTCCAGAAGGGTCGGGCCGCGATACCAGCCCATAGCCGAGCCCCGTGCCGCGATATTGTCCCCCGCCAGGGCGGCGATGGGGATGGCGGTGAAGGCGCCGATCCCGGCCTCGTCGGCGAAGGCCCGATATTGAGCGACGATCGCTTCGAACCGCTCGCGGCCGTAGCCGGCCAGGTCCATCTTGTTGACCGCCAGGACGATGTGGCGGATCCCCAGCAGGTGGACGAGGTGGCTGTGCCGCCGGGTCTGGGTGAGCAGGCCCTTGCAGGCGTCGACGAGGATGATGGCGAGATCCGCGGTCGAGGCGCCGGTCACCATGTTGCGCGTATATTGCTCGTGGCCAGGCGTGTCGGCGACGATGAACTTGCGCTTCGCCGTCGCGAAGAAGCGGTAGGCGACGTCGATGGTGATGCCCTGCTCGCGCTCGGCGCTCAGCCCGTCGACGAGGAGCGCGAAATCGAGCTTCTCTCCCTGCGTGCCCGACTTGCGGCTGTCCGCCTCCAGCGCGGCGAGCTGATCATCCAGGACCATCTTGCTGTCGTAGAGAAGCCGCCCGAGCAGGGTCGATTTGCCGTCGTCGACCGAGCCGCAGGTGAGCAGGCGGAGGAGGGATTTTTCCTGGCCGGCGAAGGCGGGGGAGTCGTCGCGTTCCGTCACCCCGGCGAAAGCCGGGGTCTCGGGGAGGCCCGCGGTGACTTCTTGTCCTGAGGTCCCGGCTTTCGCCGGGATGACGGTGGCCATTAAAAATAGCCTTCCTGCTTCTTGCGCTCCATGCTCGCGGCGCCGTCATGGTCGATGGCGCGGTTCTGGCGTTCGGAGGTGGTGGCCAGAAGCATCTCGCGGACGACCTGGGGCAGAGTGGCGGCGTGGCTCTCGACGGCGCCGGTGAGGGGGTAGCAGCCCAGGGTTCGGAAGCGCACCGAACGCTCGACTGGGACCTCGCCCTCGCGCAGCCGGAAGCGGCCGTCGTCGACCATCAGGATCATCCCGTCGCGCTCGACGGTGGGACGGGGCGCCGCGAGGTAGAGCGGGACGATCGGGATGCTCTCGGCCTGGATATATTGCCAGACGTCGATCTCAGTCCAGTTGGAGAGCGGGAAGACCCGGATCGTCTCGCCCTTCGACTTGCGGGCATTGTACAGGGACCAGAGCTCGGGGCGCTGGTTCTTCGGGTCCCAGCGGTGATGGGCGGAGCGGAAGCTGAAGATCCGCTCCTTGGCCCGGCTCTTGTCCTCGTCGCGGCGGGCCCCGCCGAACGCGGAGTCGAAGCCGTGCAGATCGAGCGCCTGACGAAGGCCTTGGGTCTTCCACAGATCGGTGTGGAGGCTGCCGTGATCGAAGGGATTGATCCCGCGGCGCTCCGCCTCAGGATTGCGGTGGACGATCAGCTCCATGCCCGATTCCCGGGCCACCCGGTCGCGGAGCGCGTACATGTCTCGGAACTTCCAGGTCGTGTCGACATGGAGGAGAGGGAAGGGCGGCGGAGCGGGGAAGAAGGCCTTGCGCGCCAGGTGGAGCATCACGGCGCTGTCCTTGCCGATCGAATAGAGCATCACCGGCCGCTCGGTCTCGGCGACCACCTCGCGCATGATGTGGATGCTCTCGGCCTCGAGCTGCTCGAGATGGGTGAGGCCACGGCTCGCGAAGGTGGCGGGCGCGTTCATGCCGCGGCCTGGAGTTCCACCTGGGCGCTTCGGTCGCGCGCGACCCGACCGACGATCACCGTGACCGGCGCCCCCGCAGGAAGCGAAGCGGCGAGGCCCGCGATCGAGGCGATCGTTCCGCTGACCTGGGCCTGCGCCGGCAGGGTCGCCGAGGCGATCGCCGCCGCGGGCGTGTCGGGGGCGAGGCCGGCAGCGATCGCCGACCGGGCGAACGCGCTCAAGGTGGCGCGCGGCATGTAGACGATGGTGGTCGCTCCGGGGTCGGCGATCGCGCCCCAGTCTGTATCCGCCGGGAGCCGGCCGTCGGCGCCGTGGCCGGTGACGAACTGGATCCTTCGGGCTTCGTACCGCTCGGTCAGGGAGAAGCCGAGCGAAGCCGCGGCGCCCTGGGCCGCTGAAATGCCGGGAACGATGGCGACCTTGATCCCGGCCGCGCGGCAGGCGTCGATCTCCTCCGTCGCCCGGCCGAAGACGAGCGGATCGCCGCCCTTGAGGCGCACGACGTTCTCACCGGCGAGGGCGAGCGACACCATCCGCGAATTGATGTCCGACTGCCGGCAGGAGGGGCCGCGGCCGGTCTTGCCCACGGCGATGCGTTTCGATTCGCGGCGGGCGAGCTCAAGTATCCCGGGGCCGACCAGATCGTCATAGAGGATGACGGTTGCCGACTGGAGCGCCCGCACGGCCTTCAGGGTGAGGAGCTCGGGATCGCCGGGCCCCGCGCCGACCAGCGTGACCCGCCCGACGCGGCCGGGGCGCGGCTCGAACAGCGCCTCGGCGTCGCTTTCGCCCGGCGTTCCGCCGGCCCAGGCCTGCTCCACGAACCGCTCCCAGAAGGCGCGGCGCTCCCGGAAGCTCTTCACCCGCGCCTTGAGGCGAGGCCGAAGCGACTTCGCGGCTTCCGCCCAGGCGGAGAGGCCGAGCGGAAGCACGGCCTCTATCCTCGACCGGATCGACTGGCCGAGCATCGGCGCGGCGCCGCCGGTGGAGATGGCGAGGACGACCGGGGAGCGGTTGACGATGGTGCCGAACTGGACGTCGCACAGGTCCGTCTGGTCGATGACGTTGACGGGAACGCCCGCGGCCCGGGCCGCGGCGACGAAACGAAGCGCCTCCTCCCGGCTTCCCGGATCGGCGACGGCGAGAGCGGCGCCTGGGAGGTCGGCCGGGGTCCATTCGCGCGGGAGGACGGTGAGTGCGGGAAGCGCCGCGAACTTCTCGGCATCGCCGCCCGCGAGGACCAGGACGTCGGCGCCCGCGGCGGCGAGCAGCTCCGCCTTCCACAGCGCTCCGTCCGAGCTGCCGGCGACGACCGCCTTTCGGCCCGAGAGACGGTGGAAGAGCGGGAGGTTGGCGAGCGGCGCGATCCGGGCGGGCGTCGCTGACGGTTCGCGCTGCGCGGTCTCTGTCGAAGCACTATCAGCCCCTCTCCCGTCCTTACGGGAGAGGAGGGGCCCAAGCCGAAGGCTTGGGAGGTGAGGGTCTTGCCGACTCAGCGCCATAGACCCTCACCTCCCACCGCTGCGCGGCGGGCCCATGACCCGCCACTAAGGCTTCGTCCGGGGGACGAAGCCAGACGGGTCATTCTCCCGCGAAAAGCGGGAGAGGGGCGGGACTGCCCGATGCCGAATGTCGATTCAGAGGCAGGGGCGCGGCTCATGCGACCTTCCTTCGCACCAGCCGGCCGTCGGGGCCGACGTGGAGGCCGCACTCCTTCGCCTCGTCCTTCTCCCACCACCAGCGGCCGGCGCGCTCGGGCTCGCCCGGAGCGACGGCGCGGGTGCACGGCTCGCAGCCGATCGAAGGGAAGCCCCGGACATGGAGCGCGTTGACCGGGACGCCTTCGGCCGCGCAGAATTCGGCCGCCTGCCGGCGCGACCAGTCGAACAGCGGGGCGAACTTGACCAGCCGCCTCTCCGGATCCCAGTCGGCGAGATCGATCCCGTCCCGAGCGGCCGACTGGCCGGAGCGCAAGCCCGTGACCCAGGCCGCCGCTCCGGCCAGCGCCCGGCCGAGCGGCTCCACCTTGCGGGTGCCGCAGCAGCCGGCGCGCGCTTCCTTCGAGCGATAGAAGCCGTTGATCCCATTGGCGGCGACGAAGCCGGCAAGCGCCGCCTGGTCCGGATGCCAGGAGCGGATCCTGACCCCGTAGCGCGCCTCCGTCTCCTCCCAGACCTCGTAGGTCGACGGGAAGAGGCGGCCGGTGTCGAGCGTCGACACCTCGATATCCAGCTTCCGGCTGAAGACGAGATGGGCGATCGCCTGGTCCTCCAGCCCGAAGCTGGTGGTGAAGACGATCCGCCCCTCGATGCCGGCGCGAAGCGACTCCAGCCGCTCCCCCGGATGCCCGGCGGCGGCCTGCGCGGACAAAGGGGCGAAAGCGTTCAACTTAGAAAATCCTTCTAATTAACGAAGAATCGCCGAAAACCCGCTCCGGCCGTCGAGGGGCTCAACTTTCTTTGGGAAACTCAAGTTATCCGCGCTTAACGGTCGCTTCAATGGGTCCGGGCAAAAGGCGCTATTCTTGCTCCGCCTCCTGAGCTATTAGAAGAAAACACTCCATTCGCGGTGAAGATTAGATGGACGCCACCGACCTCAAGATATTGGCCATCCTGCAGGAGGATTCGTCGGTCTCCGTCGGTGAGATTGCCGGCCGGGTCGGGCTTTCGCAAACGCCCTGCTGGCGCCGGATCCAGCGACTCGAGGAAGGCGGCGTCATCCGCCGCCGGGTGGCCCTGCTCGATCCGGCGGCGATCGGCCTCGGCCTCACCGTCTTCGTGGAGATCGAGACGGGAGACCACAGCAAGGAATGGCTCGACCGCTTCGCCGACGCCGTTCTTGCAATGCCCGAGGTGATGGAAGTGCACCGGATGGCCGGCGACGTCGACTATCTGCTCCGGGTCGCGGTCGCCGACATGACCGCTTATGACGATTTCTACCGGCGGCTGATCGCCGGCCTGCCGATGAAGAACGTGACCTCCCGCTTCGCCATGGAGCTGGTCAAGGGCACCACCGCCTACCCGCTCTCGCCGGCGGCGGCGCGCGGGCGGGGCAGGGCGGCCCTGCCCGAACGCGGCGACGCCGGCCCGCAGCCGCAGGACTAGGTGGGGCCGAGGGCTGCTTGCCTGATGTACCGGGCAAAAGATTTCTCGAATTCGGCCACCGAGGCCGGCAGGCAGAGCCTGTCCGCGTTGAGCCGGAGCCAAGGGCCCAGCTTCCGGCGAGTGTCGTAGGTCGTAAGCAGGGCGCCGATCGCTACCTCCTGGTCCGCCGTGCCCAGGCGGATCCGGCGGCGATGACCGGGCGGACAAGGGCGATCTGGCGCAGGGTCGCGAGCGACACGCCGTTCAGCGCCCGGCACGTCGAGGACGCCATGGCCGAACATTATGAAGCGGATTCGGTGCGCGGGCAGGTGTTCGCGCTGGCCGCGGCCCTCGCAATCGTCATCGCCTGCCTCGGGCTGTTCGGCCTCGCCGCCTTCGCGGTGGAGCGCCGAAAACTGGAGATCGCGGTGCACAAGGTGTTCGGCGCCCGCGACCGCGACGTCGCCGCCTTGATGGTGTTCCAGTTCAGCCGGCCGGTGCTCCTCGCGAACCTCCTCGCCTGGCCGATCGCCTGGTGGCTGATGCGGGACTGGCTCAACGGCTTTCCCGGACGGATCGAGCTCCATCCCGGCTGGTTCGTCGGAGCGGGGGCCCTGGCGCTGCTGATCGCCGCGCTGACCGTGTCCGGCCACGCCTGGCGTGCTTCGCGGCTTCGTCCCGCCGAGGCCTTGCGCAACGAATGAGGGCAGGTTGACAGGCGCTTTTCCGGGCGGAATGAGGCGCGGAAGCGATCGGAGCGTTTAGCGGCTGTGCCTCGTTATTATTTCAACGTGTCGTGCGACGGCTACGAATCCACCGATGTGGTCGGGGAATGCTGCCCGAACGACGTCGCCGCTCTCGGCGGAGCGATGCGGGTGGCGAGCGCGGTGTTGCAGAAAAGGCTGCGCGCGGAGGAGCTGTCCGACGACGGCTGGATCGAGGTGGAGGACGAGCGGCATCGCCCGGTGCTTCGACTGCCGCTCAGGGCCGCGGCTTATTGAGGCTCCTTAATCCTCCCCGAGGCAAGCTCGGGGAGGACATTGAACCTGGCCGCCACTTGATCCTCCGGCAACATCGGCCCACATCCCCGCAATGCTGATCCAGACCGAAGCCACGCCCAATCCCTCCACCTTGAAGTTCCTGCCTGGACGAACGGTGATGGAGGCCGGGACCCGCGATTTCGCCACGCCCGAGGATGCCGAGGCGTCTCCACTGGCTTCGGCGATCTACTCCACCGGCGAGGTGGAAGGGGTCTTCTTCGGCCGCGACTTCATCTCCGTCACCGCCGCTCCCGGCGTGGAGTGGCGCGATCTCAAGCCCGAGATCCTCAGCGTTCTGCTCGATCATTTCTCCAGCGCGGCGCCCTTGTTCCGGGCGGCTTCGGCGGCGGGGATCGAAGTGGCGGGGGACGAGGATTATGGCGAGGATCCGGCGGACGCGCCGCTGGTCGCGGAGATACGGGAGCTGATCGAGACCCGGGTGCGGCCGGCGGTGGCGCAGGACGGCGGGGACATCGTCTATCGGGGCTTCCGCAACGGAACCGTCTACCTCGCCCTTCACGGCGCCTGCTCCGGCTGCCCCTCCTCGACCATGACCCTGAAGCACGGGATCGAGAGCCTGCTCAAGCATTATGTGCCGGAGGTCGAGGCCGTCGAGGCGGTTTGACCTGCGGCGGTATTTCCACTCCGCCGTCATGCTGAACTTGTTTCAGCATCCAGTTTCGAGCAGCAGTGCGGGTGGAGGCCTGGACCCTGAAACAAGTTCGGGGTGACGGTCTGGACTCTCACCAACGTCTGCGTCTTTTCCAATGATCCTCGTCATCGACACCGCCACCCCGGCCTGCTCCGCAGCCCTCATCGAGGGCGAGGCCCTCGTCGACGAGCGGCACGAGCTGGTCGGCCGCGGCCATGCCGAGCGGCTGGTTCCGATGATCGAGGCGCTGCTGGCGGGACGGCGGCCGGAGGCGATCCTCGTCGATTGCGGCCCGGGCAGCTTCACCGGCGTCCGGGTCGGGATCGCGGCGGCGCAGGGGCTGCGGATCGGCTGGGGCCTGCCGCTCACCGGCTATTCCTCGATGGCGGCGGTCGCGGCGGCGGCCCGGGGGGGAGGCGAGATCGCGGTTGCGCTCGAGGGCGGACACGGGCAGCTTTTCGTCCAGACTTTTGGCGAGGAACCCATGCGGCCGCTCGACACGCTCCGCTCCCTGCGGCCCGACGAGGCGGCGGCGGCGATACGCGCGCACCGGGTCGCGGGCTCCGGGGCGGCCGCGCTGGTCGCGGCGCGGGGGAGCGGCGAGGCCGTCGAGGCGCTTCCGAGCGCCGCCGACGCCCGTTGGCTGCCGCACGCCCTGCGATCGCTCCCGCCGCGTCCCATCTACGGGCGAGCGCCCGATGCGAGACCGATGCCATGACCATGGCCATAGAGGTTTCGGAAGGCGGGGCGGCGGACCTCGGGGCCGTGATGCGCGTGATGGAGGACAGCTTCGATCCCGCTTTCGGAGAGGCCTGGACCGCGCCGCAATGCGCCGGGCTGCTGCCGATGGCCGGAGTATGGCTGAGCCTGGCGCGCCGCGCCGACAGCGTGATCGGCTTCGCCCTCGGCCGCGTCGTCGGCAATGAAGCCGAGTTGCTGTTGCTCGCCGTCGACCGGTCTTCGCAAGGCGGGGGCGTGGGACAGATGCTCCTCGACCGCTTTGCGGCGGTCGCCGCCAGTAAAGGAGCTGAACAACTTCATCTGGAAGTGCGCCAGGGAAATCACGCGGTGACGCTCTACAGCCGAAACGGCTATCGAGAGGTGGGCCGCCGCCGGAATTATTACAGTGGGCGGGATGGGCAGCTGTTCGATGCCCTTACCCTCGCCAAAAACGCGCAAATGTAACCGCTATTTGTATTGCCGTAATTTTTGCTTGTAAAAAGCACCGGAACGGATCATTCGCAGCGGTGGGGGCGAAGTCTCAACCAACCCGTGGGTAGAAAGTTTTATAGGCGAAGCATGGCTGAGAGCAACGAACTCACTGAAACCCTGATTACCCTGACCGCCGACATCGTTTCCGCGCATGTCAGCAACAACAGCGTGGCGGTCAACGACCTGCCCCAGCTGATCGCGAACGTGCACAACGCCCTCAACGGGCTTGGCGCCAAGCCGGAAGAAGCGCCGGTTCGCCCCGAGCCCGCGGTCTCGGTCCGCTCTTCGATCAAGCCCGATTATATCGTCTGCCTGGAGGACGGTAAGAAGCTGAAGATGCTGAAGCGGCATCTAATGACTCATTACCAGATGACTCCCGACGAATACCGGCAGAAGTGGGGCCTGAACGGCGACTATCCGATGGTCGCTCCCAATTATGCCGAGCAGCGCCGGACCCTGGCCAAGAAGATCGGCCTTGGCACCAAGCGGCGCCGCGCCGGCCGCCCTGCGGCGAAATAAGTCATGGGCCGCCGGGGCATTGAGCCCCGGCGGCCTTTACCGCGACGCCGTTTCGGCTAAAGCGGGTTCGGCATGACCCGCAGGATCGACATCGAAGCGCTGTGCGCGGAGAAGGGGCTGCGCATCACCGAGCAGCGGCGGATCATCGCCCGAGTCCTTTCCGAAGCCCAGGATCATCCCGACGTGGAGGCGCTCCACGCCCGCGCCTCGGCGATAGACGCCGGCATTTCGATCGCGACCGTCTATCGCACCGTCCGCCTGTTCGAGGAGGCGGGAATCCTGGAGCGGCACGATTTCGGCGACGGCCGCGCCCGCTACGAGGCCGCCGACGCCACTCATCACGACCATCTGATCGACGTCGAGACCGGCAAGGTCATCGAATTCGTGGACGAGGAGCTCGAGGCGCTGCAGCGGCGGATCGCCGAGAAGCTGGGGTTCCGGCTCGTCGACCACCGGATGGAGCTTTACGGAGTGGCGCTCGGGCGGAAGCGTTAGCAAGTCCTCCCCTGCATTTGCAGGGGAGGGGGACCACCCGAAGGGTGGTGGAGGGGCCTTGCTGAGTCCCAAGGAACCCCTCCACCGGGCTTCGCCCGGTCCCCCTCCCCGCGAAATCGCGGGGAGGATTCAAGAGTCACGTCAGGCGTAGAAGTCCATCGTGACTCCGCCGAACTGGAAATTGTCCATATAGATGTCGTTGGTGCCGTTGCCGGACCCCAGAGCGATCGAATAGCCCAGGATCAGGCTGTTCTCGTCGAAGTGAAGGCCGCCGGCCGGAGTATAGCCGTCGGCGTCCGCCCAGTTGCTGAAGACGGTCATGTTGGCGATCTGGTCGCGATTGACTCCGAAGGAGCGCTGCCACGCCATCCAGTCGCCGCCGACGAGATCGGCGGACTGCCAGGCGTCCTGGGTCGTCGCTCCGAAGCCCTGGTAGCTATATTCGAAGACGAGCTCGCCGCGGTCGCCCGTCGTGGCGAGATCGCCGTCGGCATCGACGATGAGGCGGATGACCGGGATGACGTTGGTGCGGTCGGAGCTGGCGATATAATAATCGAAGCTGAGCTCATCGAGATCGCCCAGCGTGGTGCGCTGATCCGCGTCGAACTCGACGTTCGTGCGCAGCCGGCCGTTATTGTTGTCGGTCACCAGGTGAAGGGAATCGCCGCCTCCGGGCACCGAATCGATCGTGATCGAGCCCTGGCGGACTTCCGTGTTGAGCTTCGAGCCGTCGGCCAGCACCGTCTGCGCCGAGGTCTGGGAAACGGCGGTCGGGTTGTCGTGGTCGATGCCGGCGACGCGGATCGTGTAGTCGCCGTCGGCCATCGCGTCCTGGGCGTGCTTGAGGTGGCCGAGGCCCTTGCCGTTGCCGTGCTGGGTGTGCCCCTTGCCTTTGCCCTGATGCTCTTCGACGATATAGCTGGTGACTGCCATGTTCGGCTCCTTTTCCTGGTTCGTGACACACGGAAAGCCGACGCGCCTCCCCCCATAGGCAAGCGAGTCGCGGGAGGGAGATTGCCCACCTCAGCGGCAATGTCCATTCCCGGGTGTAGCGGCCGTTCACAAATGGGACTCGCGCGGCGGCCGTTTGCCAAGCCGCGGCCTTGCTTTAAACCGGCACCCGATGCTCCGCCTCGTCCTTCGAGCCCTGGCGATCGCCGCCGCCCTGCTCGCCTGCCTGCCGCTCCATTATCTGTGGAAGCTGGCGCGCCGGCCGTCGCCCTGGCCGCGGCGGTTTCTAGCACTGGTCGCGCGTGCGGCCGGTATGCGGATCCGGGTGACCGGGGTGCCGCTGGAGCGGAACGTGCTCTTCCTCGCCAATCACCTCAGCTGGCTGGACATCGTGGTTCTGGCCGGGGCGAGCGGGACGGCCTTCGTCTCCAAGGCCGAGGTGGCCGGGGTGCCCGTGCTGGGATGGCTGGCACGGCTCAACAATACCGTCTTCATCGCCCGTTCCGAGCGCTCGGGCGTGCTCGGGCAGGCGAACGCGCTTCGATCCGCCCTCGCCACCGGGCAGCCGGTCGCGCTCTTCCCCGAAGGCACGACCGACGGCGGGCTCGCCGTCCTGCCGTTCCGCGCCAGCCTTCTCGCCGCGCTCTACCCGCCGTTGCCGGGGCTTCGGGTTCAGCCGGTCGCCCTCGATTACGGGGCCGCGGCGGACGAGCTGGCCTGGGTGGGGAAGGAGCCCGGCCCCGCCAATGCCCGCAGAGTGCTGTCCCGCCCGGGTACCGCCCCCGTGGCGGTGCATTTCCTCGCCCCGATTGATCCGGCGGACGGCGACCGCAAGGCGCTGGCCCGCGCCGCCCGCGCCGAAATCGTCGAGGCGCTGAGCCCTTCCGGCGCAGCGGCGGATCGCCTATAGGCCGCGCCGATGACCCGACCCGCCCCGAAAACCTTCCAGATCAAGTCGTTCGGCTGCCAGATGAACGTCTATGACGGCGAGCGCATGGCCGGCCTCCTCGAGGCCGGGGGGATGGTCTCGGCCGGAGCGCCGGGCGAGGCGGACCTCGTCGTCCTCAACACCTGCCACATACGCGAGAAAGCGGCGGAGAAAGTCTATTCCGAGATAGGACGGCTGAAGCGCGAGGACGGCTCGCGGCCGATGATCGCCGTCGCCGGCTGCGTAGCGCAGGCCGAAGGCGCCGAGATTCCGCGCCGCGCGCCAAGCGTCGACATCGTCGTCGGCCCGCAGGCCTATCACCGGCTGCCGGAGCTCGTCGCCGAGGCGCGGGCCGGCGGGCGCGGGATCGCCACCGACATGCCGCTCCTTTCGAAGTTCGGCGCCTTGCCCGCGCGGCGGAGGCCCGGACCTTCGGCCTTCCTCACCGTTCAGGAGGGCTGCGACAAATTCTGCACCTATTGCGTCGTGCCTTATACCCGAGGGGCCGAGATTTCCCGGCCCTGGGCCGCGGTGATGGACGAGGCGCGGGCGCTGGTGGAGGCGGGCGCCAAGGAGATCACCCTGCTCGGCCAGAACGTAAACGCCTGGACGGGCGAGGACGAAGCGGGGCGGACGCAGGGCCTCGACGGCCTCGTCCGGGCGCTCGACCGGCTGCCGGGCCTGGCCCGGATCCGCTATACTACCAGCCATCCCAACGACATGACCGAAGGCCTCATCCGGGCCCATGCGGAGGTCGAGGCCCTGATGCCCTTCCTCCATCTTCCGGTGCAGTCCGGAAGCGACCGGGTGCTGAAGGCGATGAACCGAAGCCACAGCGCCGAAAGCTACCTGGCGGTGATCGAGCGGGTCCGCTCGGCCCGCCCGGACATCGCCGTCTCGGGCGATTTCATCGTCGGCTTTCCGGGCGAGACGGAGGCGGAGTTCGAAGCGACCCTCGAAATCATCCGTTCGGTGAACTACGCTCAGGCTTACTCGTTCAAATATTCGCCGCGCCCGGGCACACCGGCGGCGGCCATGGAGGATCAACTGCCCCGCGAGATCATGGACGAGAGGCTTCAGCGGCTTCAGGCGCTGCTCAACGAGCAGCAGCTGGAGTTCAACCGCGGCAGCGTCGGGCGCCGCACCGACGTGCTTCTCGAACGGCCGGGAAAGAAGCCGGGGCAGTGGATCGGCAAGACGCCGTGGCTGCAGTCGGTCCACGTCGAGACCGGGGCGGAGATCGGGGACATGATCGAGGTCGAGATCGTTTCCGGCGGGCCGAACAGCCTGGCCGGTATCGTCATCCCGGCGGAAGCCGGGACGTCGGGACGAGAAGTCACAGCGGGTCTCCCCGAGGTCCCGGCTTCCGCCGGGGTGACGGGAGCGGGTCTCCATGAGGTCCCGGCTTCCGCCGGGGTGCCGGGCAGTTTCGCTGGGGCGACGCTGTAATGCCGGCCAAAAAGTCTCCAGACGCCGCCGCCGCCGCCGCGCCCCGGGCCAGGCTCGAGCTCGAGTTCGAGCAGCCGCATCTGCTCGGGCCACTGTTCGGAGAGTTCGACCGGAACCTGGTCGCGATCGAGGACCGGCTCGGAGTCTATATCGCGGCGCGCGGCGCCAAGGTGCAGATCGAGGGCGAGCCGGAGAACGCGGCGCGGGCGCGCGACGTCCTCCTCGGCCTCTACAACCGGCTCGACGAGGGGCAGGACATAGACGCCGGGATGGTCGACGCGATCATCGCGATGTCCGGCCAGCCGACCCTCGACGGGATCATCACCACGGACGTGGCCGAGCCGCCCAAGGTGATGATCCGGACCCGCAAGAAGACGATCGTCCCGCGCTCCAAGATGCAGGCCGTCTACATGGAGGCGCTCGGCCGCGACGACATGATCTTCGCGCTCGGCCCGGCGGGGACGGGCAAGACCTATCTGGCGGTCGCCCAGGCGGTTCAGCAGCTGATCGGAGGCTCCGTCGACCGGCTGATCCTGTCCCGCCCGGCGGTGGAGGCGGGCGAGCGGCTCGGCTTCCTTCCCGGCGACATGAAGGAGAAGGTCGATCCCTACCTTCGCCCGCTCTACGACGCGCTCTACGACATGCTTCCGGCCGAGCAGGTCGAACGCCGCATCGCGAGCGGCGAGATTGAGATCGCGCCGATTGCCTTCATGCGCGGACGCACCCTGAACGACGCCGTCATCATCCTCGACGAAGCGCAGAACACCACGCCCGCGCAGATGAAGATGTTCCTCACCCGCTTCGGGATGCGGAGCCGGATGGTGATCTGCGGCGATCCGCTTCAGGTCGATCTTCCGGATCCGGGAAAG
Organism: Allosphingosinicella sp.; assembly: GCA_036387555.1. GTDB lineage: Bacteria > Pseudomonadota > Alphaproteobacteria > Sphingomonadales > Sphingomonadaceae > Allosphingosinicella. The sequence continues at coordinate 16,292 of DASVTN010000108.1, forward strand.
TCCGGCCTCGCCGACGCCGTCGCCAAGCTGGAGGGGATCAAGGGCATCGCCACGGTCCGCTTCGGAGTCGGCGACGTGGTCCGCCACCCGCTGGTGGGAAGGATCGTCGAGGCCTACGAGGGGAAGGCGGGATGAGCGGGTTCCCGTCATCCCGACCGAAGTGGCGTCGTTCCCTTGCCGTCATCCCGGCGAAAGCCGGGACCCCAGGCCGAGAAGTCTCGGCGGGTTTCCCAGAGATCCCGGCTTTCGCCGGGATGACTGGGGGGCGCCGATGATCCTCGTCGAAGCCGACGTCTCGGAAGAGTGGGACAGTAGCACCGATTGGGCGCAGCTTGCCCTGGCGGCGGTTCGCGCCGCGGTGGCGCAAAGCGACGTGCGGGGCCTGCTCGACGGCGGTCCGGCCGCCGAGGTCTCGGTGAAGTTCACGTCGGACGACGAAGTCCGCTCGCTCAACGCGGACTGGCGGGGCAAGGACAAGGCGACCAACGTTCTCTCCTTCCCGATGATCGAGCCCGATCAGCTTGCCTCGCTCGCCCGCGCTGCGGACGGCGAGGCGTTGCTCGGCGACATCGTGCTCGCGCACGGGATCTGCTCGGCGGAGGCGGTGGCGAAAGGCGTCGCAACCTGCACCCATGCCGCTCATCTGGTGGTCCACGGCACGCTCCACCTGCTGGGCCTCGACCATGAGACGGGCGAGGGCGAGGCGGAAGCGATGGAGGCGGCCGAGCGGCGCGCCCTCGCCGGCCTCGGCATCGCCGACCCCTATGAGATGCACCGCTGATGGCCGAGGAGGCGACCGGCCCGGGCGAGCGAAGCATCTGGCGCGGAATCCGAACCATGCTGTTCGGCGACGACAGCGAGGCGACTCTTCGCGAAGAGATCGAGGAGGCGATCCAGAGCCATGAAGGCGAGGCGATCGTCGGGGACCTGTCGCCGATCGAACGGCAGATGCTGCGCAACCTGCTCCACTTCGGCGAAAGCACGGTGGCCGACATCGCGGTCCCGCGCGGCGACATCATCGCGGTTCCGTCCACGATAAGCTTCAACGGCCTCGTCGCGGCCTTCGCGGAGGCCGGTCACAGCCGCCTCCCGGTCTATGAGGAGAGCCTCGACAGCGTCGTCGGCATGGCCCACATCAAGGACGTCTTCACCGTCGAGGTCTCCGGAGCGGAGCCGCCGGAGGAGATAAGCGGGCTTCTGCGCAAGCCGCTCTACGTTCCCGAATCGATGGGCGTCCTCGATCTCCTCGCCCGGATGCGGGCGGAGCGGGTCCACCTCGCCATCGTCGTCGACGAGTTCGGCGGCACCGAAGGCCTCGTCACCATCGAGGACGTGGTGGAGGAGATCGTCGGCGAGATCGAGGACGAGCATGACGAGGA
>DASVTN010000109.1:0-3625 GCA_036387555.1 Allosphingosinicella sp.
AGCCTGCATAGCGCGATCTGGTTAAGCAAAAACGAAGCTCTGGCCTCGCCGCCTCCGCACCGATAGAGGAACGAGGATGGCCGAGGTCGGGATCATCATGGGCAGCCGCTCCGACTGGGAGACGATGCGCCATTCCGCCGACATGCTCGACGCGCTCCAGGTGGCTTACGAGACGAAGGTGGTCTCCGCGCACCGGACGCCCGAGCGGCTCTTCGATTATGCCAGGAACGCGGCCGGGCGCGGCCTCAAGGTCATCATCGCCGGCGCCGGCGGAGCGGCCCATCTGCCCGGGATGGCGGCGTCGATGACCCGGCTTCCCGTGCTTGGAGTGCCGGTCCGCTCCAAGGCGCTGAACGGCCTCGACAGCCTGCTTTCCATTGTCCAGATGCCCGCCGGAGTGCCGGTGGGAACGCTCGCCATCGGGGAAGCGGGCGCCGCGAACGCGGGCCTTCTCGCCGCCTCGATCCTGGCCTTGACCGACGAAGCGCTGGCCGCCCGGCTCGACGCATGGCGAAAGGCGCAGACGGACGGCGTCGCCGAGGCGCCCGAATGACGGCCCCTCGATGATCTTGGAGCCGGGCTCGACCATCGGCATCGTCGGCGGCGGGCAGCTCGGCCGGATGCTCGCGGTGGCGGCGGCGCGGCTCGGCTATCCCTGCCACATCTACGCGCCCGACGAGGCGCCGCCGGCGGCCGAGGTCGCCGCCCGCTTCACCCGGGGGGCCTGGGAGGACGAGGAGGCGCTCGCCGAATTCGGCCGCGGAGTCGACGTCGCCACCTACGAGTTCGAGAATATCGCGGCCGGCCCGCTGGCCGCGCTTGCCGCCCAGGCGCCCCTGCACCCGCCCGCGGCGGCGCTCGCCGTCGCCCAGGACCGGCTGAGCGAGAAGGGCTTCGTCGCCGAGCTCGGCGGTCGCCCGGCCTCCTTCCGGCAGGTGGACGATCGGGAGGGCCTGGACGAGGCGCTGGCGGCGGTCGGCACTCCCGCGGTCCTCAAGACGCGGCGGTTCGGCTATGACGGCAAGGGCCAGGCCCGGATCATGACGGCTTCGGACGCCGACGGCGCCTGGGAGTCCGTCCGCGCCGCGCCGTCGATCCTCGAGGCGTTCGTCGGCTTCGAATCCGAATTCTCGATCCTGCTGTGCCGCTCCGCCGGCGGCGAGGTCGTCACCTGGCCGGCGCCGGCCAACGAGCATGAGGGCGGAGTGCTTCGCCGCTCTCGCGTGCCCGGCTTCGGAATCGAGGAGCAGGCGGCCGAGGCGGAGACGCTCGCGCGGGCGGCGGCGGAGGCGCTCGGCTATGTCGGGGTGATGGCGCTGGAATTCTTCGCGACTCGGGACGGGCCGATCTTCAACGAGATGGCGCCGCGGGTTCACAACAGCGGCCACTGGACGATCGAGGGCGCGATCACCTCGCAGTTCGAGAATCATATCCGGGCCATTTGCGGGCTGCCGCTGGGCGCGACGGACCTCACCGGCGCCCGGGTCGAGATGCAGAACCTGATCGGCGCGCAGGCGGACGGCTGGGCCGGCATCCTCTCGGATCCGGCGGCGCACCTCCATCTCTACGGCAAGGGCGAGGTCAGGCCGGGCCGCAAGATGGGCCACGTGACTCGGGTGTTCAGATAGCCTCCCGAGGCGGTGCCCCAACGAGCAAGGAGCCGCGCCGGCAGCGCCGGCGCGGCTCCTCCGCGGCAGCCGGGATGTCCCGGCCGCATCGAACCGCTGCCGGTTTAGAAGCGGATGGTGAACATGTCGCCGGAGCTGCTGATCACGCCGCCAGTGCAGTCGCGGACGACCGTCTCGCCGGTGACCGGATCGGTCGTGGTGCTGGGGACGACTCCGCCGACGATCAGGTTGAGCTCGCGTGCATTCAGTTCGGTCATTTTGGTCATTCGATTTTCCTTTTTGGTAGGTTGTTCCCGTTCCGCAAAAGGGCGCTGCGCGCGGAGCCCAATCGGAGGCCGATTGTGCTTCGCCCGAATACTCTGTGAAATATTCGATTGTGGGTGCGAGAAATTCCCTACGCAACGCCACCTTTAGGCCGAATATCCGAAGAGTCAATCAAGTTGTCCAATAATATCATTTGAAATCAATTCTCTATGTCGATTGTGCGGATCTAGAACAAAACTCGATCGCGGCCGCACCTCATGCGACGAACTCGCACTCGTCAGCAGCATGCTTTCTTCGGTTATGAACGGGATCGCGGCAAATTCGCTTCCGCCAGTCCGCTTGGCGCGCATAGCCGCAAGCCGATTCGAATCGTCGAAAACCGCGCCTGGGCTCTCATGCCCCCGGCACCTCGAAAGCTCTCCGACGGGAGGAACAGGACGCCCCCGCCCTCCCACTCCACCCCGCATCGAGGCTGAAGCCGGCAGGGCTGGAGAGAGCGCGCGCAGCTGGGTATTTCGCTGACCGTCATCCCGAAAGCCGGGACCTCAGGACAATCCCCCTCCCCGGGCCTGCCTGTGGTCCCGGCTTTCGCCGGGATGGCTGCGCCAGGCCGTCACTTCGGCTGGATGACTTCCACCGGCAGGCCCAGCCCGTTGAGCTGCGGGCGGACCTTCGCCGCGTCGCCGACCACCACCCAGACCAGCTTCTTGGGGTCGATCACCTTGCGCGCGGCCTGGTCGATCGTGCTGATCGTCATTCCGCGATAGCGGTCGGAAATCGCTTCCCAATAATCGTCCGGCCGCTTGTAGAGCGCGTTCGAGCGAAGCGCGGAGAGCACCGCCTGCGACGTTTCGAACTGGCCGGCGAGCTGGCGGGTGTTGCCGTTGATCAGCCGGGTCAGCTCGGCGTCGGTCAGGCCCTTCTTCCCCACGAAGCCCGACACCTGGTCCATCAGGGCCCGGATCGCCGGCCCGGTCTTGTCGGCTTGGACGGGCGCGGTGATCAGGTAGGGGACGGTCTGCTCGCGCATCCCGAGGTTGCTTCGCGAGCCGTAGGACCAGCCTTTGGTCTCGCGCAGGTCCATGTTGATCCGCGACAGGAAGTTGCCGCCGAGCACCTCGTTCGCGGCATTGAGGGTGAGGACGTCCTCGGTGCCGCGCACCGGCAGGACGGCGCCCGCCAGGATCAGCGACTGCGGCGATTGCGGCCGGTTGACGAGGACGATCCGGGGCCTCGGCGCTCGCACCCTGCCGCCGCTTCTGTTCGGGGCCAACCATCCCTACGGCCGGCCGTCCAGCGGAACCGGCGACAAGGCGGTGGTCGGGCGGCTCAGCCGGGACGACCTCGTCCGATTCCACCAGAGCTGGATCCGGCCCGACAACGCGACCATCTTCGCCGTCGGCGACATCCCGCTCGCCGAGCTGGTGCCGATGCTCGAGGCGCGGTTCGGCAACTGGACCCCGCCCGCCGCGCCGAAGGGGGTCAAGAACTTCACCGCGACCCCGCCGGCGCCCCGGCCTCGGATCGTCATCGTCAATCGTCCGCAATCGCCCCAGTCGCTGATCCTGGCCGGAGCCGTTCTTCCGGTTCGCGGCACCGAGGACGTTCTCACTCTCAACGCCGCCAACGAGGTGCTCGGCGGCAACTTTCTCTCGCGGATCAACATGGACCTTCGCGAGACCAAGGGTTGGTCCTACGGCTCGCGGAGCGACATCGGGATGCGCGAGCAGAGC
>DASVTN010000110.1:0-20290 GCA_036387555.1 Allosphingosinicella sp.
GGCGATCCGGAGCGGCGCCTTCGAGCGCGAGATCGTCCCCGTCACCGTCAAGACCCGCAAGGGCGAGGATCTGGTCGCCTGCGACGAGCAGCCCGGCAAGTCCAACCCGGAGAAGATCCCCGGCCTCAAGCCCGCCTTCGCGAAGGACGGCACCATCACCGCGGCCAACGCCTCCTCCATCTCGGACGGCGCCGCCGCGCTCGTCGTCACCCGCCAGAGCGTCGCCGACCGCCTGGGGGTGAAGCCCGTCGCCCGGATCGTCGCCCACGCCGCCCACGCGCAGGCGCCGAACCTCTTCACCAGCGCCCCCGTCCCCGCCGTCCGCAAGGCGCTCGATAAGGCGGGCTGGAGCGTCGGCGACGTCGACCTGTGGGAGGTCAACGAAGCCTTCGCCTGCGTCGCCATGATCGCCATGCGCGACCTCGGGATCCCGCGCGAAGCGCTCAACGTCCACGGCGGCGCGACGGCGCTCGGCCACCCGATCGGCGCGTCGGGCGCCCGCCTGCTGGCGACCTTGCTCAGCGCCCTGGAAACCCATGGCCAGAAGCGCGGCCTCGCCACCCTCTGCATCGGCGGGGGCGAAGCGACGGCGATGGCGGTGGAGCTGGTCTGACGGGCCTTGCGGGCCTGCGCGCCGGGTGACTTAGCGGGTCAGGACCGTCAGATGGGCCCTGCGCGCGTCGCCGGACTTGCCCACGCTCGCCTTCACCACCAGGCCGGATGCCAGGCGCCAGCTGGCCTGCTCCACCCCCCGCTCCATAGCGATACTTGCTTCAGCCCCGCCCAGGGCCGCCGAAACGGCGCGTGCCAGGCCGGCGGTGTCGAGCGTCTGCCCGGCCGAAACGGAAATCGCGCAGGTCGACCTTATAGGGGCTGCATTTTGCGCTGACATGATCAGAGTCATGTCGCCCTTGAACAGTAATTGCGGCAGGTCCGCGCGGCCGAGCCTCGGATCGTCGAACGAGACTACCATCTGGCCGGAAAGCTCGGCCCAACCGACCGACTCCGCTTGCTCGCGGACCGTGGCCAGATCAGGAAAGCCTCGGCGGCAAGTCTCGTTGAAGGCCCCTATGATGGGGGCCGGCTCGGAAACGACTTGTGCGCCCGCGCCGGCGACCGGCGCCAGCGTCAGGCAAAGCGCGCTGCTGAAACGAACGACATCGGCGGTCTTCATGGGCTTTCCTCCCGCCACCGCGGGAATAGATGCGCGGCTTTAAGGAGAAGCTAATTTCACCCAACGCGCCGCGCGGATTGCGGCCGCTGCCGATCGGCCGGTGTCGGGCGCGGCACGGCGGGCCGCCGTGCGCCCTCGCGCTACCAGCCGTTGCAGCGCTCCCACGCCGTCAGCACGTCCTTCCCCGCGTCGACGACATGATAGCGCTCGTGCGCCGCGGCGGTCATGCAGGCATGGTTGGGAGCGATCCTCACCTGGCATCCGATCGGAAGCCGCTCGAAATCCTGCTCGGCCGCGGGCACCAGCCCATGCTCCTGGTTGGTCGAGGCGACACGGAGCCCGAGCGGCCGTCCGGTCGCGGCGTCCCAGAGGCTTCCGTAGCTCGGCTCGTCCCGCGCCGGTCCCGAGTCCTTGGACAGCGCCAGACCGCCGGCGTCGACCAGCAGATAGCCGAGGTCGCGGCGGTGGCCGATGACGGTGGAGAGAACGGAGACTGCAATCTCCTCTTCCGTGCACACGCCGAGGTCCGCCATCACCAGGTCGTTGAACATGTAGACGCCCGCCCGCACTTCGGTGACTCCGTCCAACCGCTCGGCGAACAGCGCGGTCGGAGTCGATCCGACGCTAACCACCGGCGCCGGAAGGCCCGCCGCGCGGAGCGCTTCGGCCGCGGCGACGGCCCCTGCCCGCTCCTGCTCGGCGTGGGCGCGAAGCGCGTCGGGCGAACGGCAGCCGTAGGAGAGGCCGGCATGGGTCATCACGCCGCGAAGCTCCGTCCCGGAAGCCGCGCTGAGGATCCGACCGATCTCGACGAGGCGCGGGTCGGCCGGAGGAACGCCCGCTCGGCCGCCGTCGGTGTCCACCTCGATCAGCACCGGGAAGATCGTCCCCAGCGCCTCCGCCTCCCGCGCGGCCGCCTCTGCCATCTCGACGCTGTCGAGGATGACCGCGAGGTCGCCGCCGCGCTTCTGGAGCGCCGCGACGTGCGGGAGCTTCGAAGGAACGATTCCGACGGCGTAGAGGATGTCAGTGACGCCATGGTCGAGAAAATATTCCGCCTCCCGCAGCGTCGAGACGGTGATCCCGCCCGGCTGCCCTTCGACCGCAAGGCGGACCACCTCGATCGACTTGGCGGTCTTGACGTGCGGCCGGAGCGGCACGCCCAGCGAGGCAAGCCGCGCGCGCATCCGCTCGATGTTCCGCACAAGGCGCGCGCGATCCACCACCAAAGCGGGCGTTTCGAGTCCGGTCAGCCTCATCCGCTCCCCTATATCAGGGAAGAGGAGCGGAGCGAGCCTCACCAGCGGTAGGTCAGCTCGCCGGTGAGGCTGCGCTGCGGGAAAGGGTGGAACAGGAAGTATTTGTCGTTGGTGAGGTTCTCCACCCCGAAGGCGGCGTTCCAGCTCTTGCCGATGCGGAAGTTGGCGCGGGCGTCAGCGACCAGATAGCCGCCGAAGCCCTGATAGGTGTGGGTGAGGAGGTCGCTATTGTCGATCGTGCCGAACGACCGGCTGGAATAGCGGCCGGCCAGGGTCAGGCTGGTCCCCTCCGACGCATGCCAGGTGAGGACGAGCGTGGCCCGCCTGCGGGGCACCTGCGGGATGTCCTTGCCCTCCGCGGCCGCGAAGCCGGCATCCTCGACCACCTTGGGACGGGCTAGGGTGACGCTCCCGGAAATGTCGAGAGTCGGCACCACCAGCCCCCGCCGCTCGAAGGCGAGCTCGATGCCGCTCGTTCGCACCTTCTCCACATTCTGCACGTAGCTGAACAGGGTGACGGAGCCCGGCACCAGCGGCGCCGTCTGCGAGATGAGAGCGTCGCGGATCGATTCGTGGAAAAGCGACAGCCGCACATGACCCTGGCGGTTCGTCCAGATGCCCGCGAGCTCGGCCGACCTCGCCCGCTCCGGGCGCAGGTTCGGATCCGGCACGGTCAGGCTCGGCCCCGTCGCGATCGCCTGATACAGCTCCGAGACGGTCGGGAAGCGATAGGCCTGTCCCGCCGACAGGGTGAGGCTCCATCCTTGCGCGGGAAGCCAGCGCAGGCTCGCCTTTGGCGAAAGGCCGTCCGCGGACCGCGAGGGCTGCGCCACGTCGAGCGCCGGAGCAAGTGAGAAGTTGCGACCGCCAAAAGCCCGCCACCATTCGTAGCGCGCGCCGAGCGTCAGTTGGACCGTCTCCGCGAGGCCGAAGCTGTCCTCCGCCCAAAGCGCCACGGTCCGGGTCCGTCCCTGCGCCAGCTGGCTGAGCGCGCCCTCCGCGCCGCGGCGCCAGTCCGCCGTCGCGAATCGCCGGCTGTTGAGCCGGAACGAATCGTAATGCGCTCCGCCGCGAAGCCCGCCGCGGCGAAGCTCCAGATCGAACGTCCGCCAGCCGGTGCCGTCCATCCTCAGGATGGAGCCTGCCCCGCCCTCCGCGGCCGCCGGCAGCGCCGTCCCCGCTATGCGCTGCTCGCTCTCGTCGAAACGGTAGAGGCTCGCCACCGCCCGGATGTTCACCCCGGCGGCGGCGCCTTCCGCGGTCAGGCCGTGCATCGAGTGACGCTCGTCGAACGTGTAGACCTGGTTCGAAAAGGCGCTGGCCGGCACCGTCACCGTCCGCCCCTCGATGTTCAAGGTTCCGGCGAAGCGGTTGCCGCTCAGGTAGGTCCTGGCTTCCGACTCGGTGTCGTTGAGGAACAGTCCGCCGCGATAGGTGAGCCGCCAGCCCGGCGCCGGCTCCCAGCCGAGCTTCAGCTTGAGATTGTCCTGGACATGATGCTCGAGGCCGCCCGCGCCGAGGACGAAGATCGGCGCCCCCGCCCGGTTGAGGTCCGGAAAGGCTCCCGTGACCGGAGTCCCGGCATTCCCGGGCGCCGCGGGCCGGGCCACCGTGACATAAGCGAGCGGATGGCTTCGGCTGTCGACCCGGCTGGCGCCGGCGAACCAGGCGAAGTCGCCGATCCGTCCGCCCGCCGTCGCCCCCAACTGGCTCGCCGTGAACACTCCGTCGGTCCCATATTGGTCGAAAGGCTGGACGCTGGTCGAGGCGCTCACCGAACCCTCGCTCTTGCCCGGCAGGCGGGTGGTGATGTTCACCACCGCCCCGATCGAATTGCCCGGGTAAGCGGCCGAGAACGGGCCGTAGAGCACGTCCACCCGCTCGATCTCCTCGGGCGACACCATTCCCCAGCGCGGCGAGGCGGTGGTGTTGTTGTTGCCGATCAGCGCCGAGAGGAGCAGACCGTCGGCATAGATCAGGCTGCGCGCGCTCGCGCCAACGCCGGAAGTGCGGGTGGCGAGCGGCGACTGGGTGTCGCCGACGTGCCGTTTGCGCACCAGCAGGCTGGGCAGATAGCGCAGCGTGTCTTCCGGGGTCATGATCGCGGTGGTCTTCTCCAGCCGCTCCGCATCGACGCTCTCGACGGTCGCCGGCCCCTGGGCCTTCTGGCCGGTGACGACGATGTCGTCTTCGTGGCCGGCCCACGCGGGAGCCGGGAGGGCAGCGGCGCAGCCCATGAGCATTATGCGCGCCGCCGCGGGCGCGCGTGTCGGTTTGGTCATGTCGGTTCCTGTCTGTCTCGCGGAGAAAAGCGGGATCAGACCGGCAGTGGAGGCCCGGTGGCGGGCGGCGGCGGCGCCGCGAGCGACAGCATCCCGGCGTTGGTGCCGGGCGTCAGGAGCGGCGGCGCGGCTCCGACCGGCGCCGGCGGCGGCAGTGCCGGCGGCGCGGGCGGCAGAGGCGGAGCGGCCAGTGCCGCGAACGGGCACGGGATCTCACCCGGCTTCGAAGGTTCGGATGCGGGATGGCCGTCAGGGCTCGAATGACCGGCATCCGGAGCCGTCGCTCCGGACGAGGCGGCGCACAGCACCAGGCCCGGCCGCCCGGAATCGTCGGGTGCAATCATATAGCCTGCCGGGATCAGCAGTCGGAAAAGGAGGAGGAGCGCCAGTAACGGCGACACCACGCCCCCCGTTCGCCTCGATCCGCCCGCAACGCCCCGCATGCGCCAAGCCTAACCCGCAAGCGATTGTTGAACAGGGCGAAACTGGTGCCTGCCTGGGATAAATTGGTCGGAATCGGATTGAACTCGGACCAGGCCGGGCGGCCATCGCTTCATCGCACCTATGGCCCGTTTCGCCGCTTGATCCGAACTGAACCTATCGGCCGGAAATCGGAAATCCGTTTCAAGTATAGAGGGAGCCCGGCTCCCCACCTGTCGTTTTTCTGCCTCAATCCAGGTAGTTTTCGAAAAATGAACCCTCGATCAAGCACTTGCGCACCCCCTCCCGATCGTGTTTGATGCCCAAATCGGCGAGACTCCCGTCGTCGCCGCCGCGCCACCTCAAGTAGAGTTGGCGCCAGAGGGGGGCGTAGTTCTGCATATCCGTGGCTAGCGGTGGCAAATTCCACTTCCTCTACACAAATGCTCATAAACGGAGGGAATGTCATGGATAACAACAAGGGAAGCTGGCGTAGCCGGTCGACTATCCTGAAGGCCGCCGCCTTCGCCACCGCCGCCGGCCTGCTCGCGACTCCGGTCGCCGCCGTCCACAGCTGGAACAACTATCACTGGGTCCGCACCACCACCCAGATCAGCCCGCCCGTCGTCGACATCGTCACGTCCCAGTGGACGAGCTACGTCACGACCGCGGTCGCCGACTGGAACCGCTCGACCGTCATCGAGAGCCCCTACAGCAAGGCCAGCGGCAACGGCCGGACCTGCAAGCCGATCGCGGGCAAGATCCTCGTCTGCAACGCCGCCTACGGCCAGAACGGCTGGCTCGGGATCGCGCAGATCTGGCTGTCCAACGGCCACATCAGCCAGGGCACGACGAAGCTCAACGACACCTATTACGCTTCCGCTCAGTACAACACGCCGGCGTGGCGCGCGGCCGTGACCTGCCAGGAGATCGGGCACGATTACGGCCTTGGCCATCAGGACGAGGATTTCGCCACCGACGCCACCAGCAGCTGCATGGAATATACCAACGTTCCGGCCGGCAACGAGCATCCGGATTCGCACGACTACAACCAGCTGCTGTCGATCTACAATCACACCGAGTCCGCCGCCACGGCGGCCGCGATGAAGGCGGTTCCGTCCCAGCTGGGCACCGGCAACGCGCTGAAGGATTTCGGACGGGTGATCGGCACCGACAAGCAGGGTCACTGGAACAAGTTCGAGCGCGACCTCGGCAACGGCATGAAGGTCGTCACCCACGTCAGCTGGGTCGACGGCATGCACGTCGGCCACAACCACTAGGATCGGCCAGGACCCCTCGGGTCCTGCCAATCGACTGAAAGACCCCTTCGGCTCGCAAGCCGGAGGGGTTTTTCTTACGTATTACTACCTAATCTCCCTGCCGACCGCTTTCGATTGATCTGTTTCGGATCAAAATGCCAAGCGGCATTGAATAGAGCAAAACTCCTGCCCCGCCCCTCTGTGCAGGCTGCGTTGGGGTGGGTCGACTAACTTCGGTTACGAAAGTTAATGGCTTCAGCTAGTTGCACAACCCGCGCAGATGATGCTTGGTGGAGAGGCTGGCCGCGACTCCATCCGCCGCCGGCATGTCTCCCCGGATAGAGGAGGCGTAGAGGAAGGCCCAGTTCTGCTTCCCGTGGTCATCCGGCGGCGAATTCGACTTTCCTCATCCACTGTTGGCAAAGAAGGGGAATGTCATGAACCGTACTAAAGGAAGCTGGCGCAGCAGGTCGACTATTGTGAAGGCCGCCGCGTTCGCCACCGCCGCCGGCCTGCTCGCCTCGCCCGTCCTCGCCGTCCACAGCTGGGGCGGCTATCACTGGAAGCGCACCACCACCCAGATCAGCCCGCCGGTCGGCGACAACGTCACGACCGCCTGGGACAGCTATCTCACGACCGCCGTCGCCGATTGGAACCGCTCGACGGTGATCCAGAGCGCGCTGACCGCCGGTCAGACCACCCGTTCCACCTGCGGCCCGAAAGCCGGCCGGATCGAGGTCTGCAATTACGCCTACGGCAATACCGGCTGGCTCGGAATCGCTCAGATCTGGCTTTCCGGCGGGCACATCAGCCAGGGCACGACGAAGCTCAACGACACCTATTACGCCCAGACCCAGTACAACACTCCGGCCTGGCGCGCGGCCGTGACCTGCCAGGAGATCGGCCACGATTACGGCCTCGGCCATCAGGACGAGGATTTCAACACCGACGCCACCACGTCGTGCATGGAATATACGAACATCCCGTCGGGCAACGAGCATCCCGACACGCACGACTACAACCAGCTGCTGTCCATCTATAACCATCTGGAAGCCGCGTCGGCGACGTCGCCCGGCGCGACCGCGCCGGCCCTCGCGATCGGCAACACGATGAAGGATTGGGGCCGCGTCATCGGCACCGACAAGCAGGGCCACTGGAACAAGTTCGAGCGCGAGCTCGGCAATGGCGTCAAGGTCGTCACCCACGTCACCTGGCTGCCCGAGATGCACGTCGGCCACAACCATTAGTCCCAACCGCTGAGGAACGTCGCGTCCCCCCAGGACCGCGTTCTGAAGGAGCCCCTTCGGCCAGCGGCCGGAGGGGCTTTTTTCATACTGACGTCATCCCGGCGAAAGCCGGGACCTCGGGGAAACCCGCCGAGACTTCTCGTCCTGGGGTCCAGGCTTTCGCCGGGATGACGGGCATGGCTCCCCTCTTGGCCCCGGTCAGCCTTTCCCGCTCTTCTCCGGCGCCTTATCGCTCTTTTCGAGCGCCTCGACGAAGCCTTTCCGCCACGCGAGCACGTCGTCCCGCTCCACGCTCTCGTTGAGCGCCCGCCAGCGGCGGACCCTCTCCTCCTTCGGCATGTTCAGCGCCTGCAGGATGGCGTCGGATATCTCTTCCTTGCTGTAGGGGTTGACCAGCAGCGCCTCCTTCAGCTGGAGCGCCGCTCCGGCGAAGCGGGAGAGGATGAGGACTCCGGGGTCCTCCGGGTCCTGCGCCGCGACATATTCCTTCGCGACGAGGTTCATCCCGTCCCTGAGCGGAGTGATCAGCCCGATTTCGGCGGCCCGGTAGAAGCCCGCCAGATCCTCGCGCGGATAGCCTTGGTTGACGTAGCGGATCGGCACCCAGTCGACTTCGGCGAACTCGCCGTTGATCCGGCCGCTCAGCTCGTCGAGCCGCTCCCGGATGACCTCGTAAGTGGCGACCTCGCCGCGCGAGGGCGGCGCGATCTGGAGCAGGAAGAGCTTGCCCTGGCAATCCTCATGCTCCTCGAGGAAGCGGCGGTAGCCGAGGAAGCGTTCCTCCAGCCCCTTGGAATAATCGAGCCGGTCGACGCCGATGATGGTCCGGCGCCCGGCCGCGCTGACCCGCATGCGCTCGAAAGCGGCCTGGGCCTTGGGAGTGGCCGCCGCCTTCGCGAATTCGGAATAGTCGATCCCGATCGGATAGGCGCCGGCGTGGACCGAGCGGTCTCCGACATGGATGGTGCCGTCCTCGTCGCAAGTGCCGCCGAGCTCGCGCTCGACATAATGGCGGAAGCTCTCAAGCCATTCCTCGGTCTGGAAGCCGATCACGTCGTAGGCGAGCAGGGAGAGGACCAGCCCCTCGTGGAAGGGCAGCGAGACCATCAGCCGCGCCGGCGGCCAGGGTATATGGAGGAAGAAGCCGATCCGGTTCTTCACTCCGCGGTCGCGCAATTGCTGCCCGAGCGGGATGAGGTGGTAATCGTGGACCCAGATCAGATCGTCCGGCTCGATCAGCGGCTGCACCGTCTCGGCGAAGCGCTCGTTGACCCGCTCATAGCCTCCGGCGAAGCTTCGATCATATTCGGCGAGGTCGATCCGGTAGTGGAAGAGCGGCCACAAGGTCCGGTTGGCGTATCCGTTATAATATTCGTCGACGTCCTGCTCTTCGAGATCAATGGTCGCGGTGGTGACTCCGTCGCTTCGCTCGAAGTCGATATGGCCAGTGAATTCCGCCGCCGTCTCCCCGGACCAGCCGAACCACAATCCGCGATGGTCGCGAAGCGCCGCCGACAGGGCGACGGCGAGCCCGCCCTGGGAACCTTCCCCCTCGCCCTTCGGCTTGGAAACGCGGTTCGAGATGACGATGAGACGGCTCACGGGGCACTTGCTCCACTGGCGTCATCCCGGCGGAGGCCGGGATCCATGAACACAGTTCCGATCGAGTAAGACGACGCCGTGTTCATGGATTCCGGCCTTCGCCGGAATGACTGGAACGGATTCATCTCACGGCACTCCACGGCCGTGACAGGAGCACGGCGCAATTGATCAGGCCCACGAGCGAATAGGTTTGCGGGTAGTTCCCCCAAAGCTCTCCTGTGGCGAAGTCCGTGTCCTCCGAGAGCAGGCCGGCGGGGGTGAGCCGCTCGAGCATATGCTCGTAAAGCTGGCGGGCCTCGGCTTCGCGCCCGGCGAGGTAGAGCGCTTCGATCAGCCAGAAGGTGCAGAAGTTGAAGGCGGTCTCGGGCAGTCCAAAATCGTCCTCGGCGGCGTAGCGCAGCATATGCTCGCCCCGCCTCAGTCCCTTCTCGACCGCCTCGAACGTGGCGAGGAAGCGCGGATCGTCGGGGCTGAGGAAACGCATGTCGACGAGCTGGAGCAGGCTGGCGTCGAGCTCGTCGCCGCCGAAGGTCGCGGCGAAGCGGCGCTCCGGCGCGTACCAGGCGGCTTTCTCGATCCGCTCCCGGATCGTGGCGGCCCGGTCCCGCCACAAGGCCGCGCGCTCGTCGAGCCCGAGCACCTCGGCGGCGTTCGCCAGCCGGTCGCAGGCAGCCCAGCTCATCACCGAGCTGTAGGTGTGCACCGCGCTCCGGGTCCGATATTCCCAAAGGCCGGCGTCGGGCTGATCGTGGACCTCCCACGCCCGCTCCCCCACTTTCTCGAGCGCCTGGAAGTCCGTCTCGGTGGCCTTGCGGAAGAGCCGCTCGTCGACGAACGCCTGGACGTTGGACAGGACGATCTGGCCGTAGGCGTCGTGCTGGACCTGGACATAGGCGGCGTTCCCGACCCGCACCGGCCCCATGCCGCGATAGCCGGCCAGCCCCTCGGCCTCACCCTCGTCGAGCTTCGCCTCCCCCGACACCGCGTAGAGCGGCTGGATGTGGCCGCCCTTCGAATCGTCGACGATGTTCCTCAGGTAGCCGAGATAATTCTCCAGCACGTCGAGAGCGCCGAGCCGGTTGAGCGCCTGGACGGTATAATAAGCGTCGCGGATCCAGCAGTAGCGATAGTCCCAGTTGCGCCCGCTTCCCGCCGCCTCGGGAATCGAGGTGGTGAGGGCCGCGACGATCGCCCCGGTCTCCTCATGCTGGCACAATTTGAGGGTGATCGCCGCCCGGATGACGATCCGCTGCCATTGGAGCGGGATTGCGAGGCCGCGAACCCAGCCGCGCCACTCGTCGGCCGTCTCGTGCAGCATCGAGGCGAGGCTGTGCCCGACATGGCCGACGAACGGCTCGTCGGGGCAGAGGAAGAAGTGGAGGTTGCGCTCGAGCCGGAAGCATCGGCCGTCGAGCAGATGGCCGACCGGCGCGTCGGTGGTCAGCCTGAGCGGCTGCGGCTTGACCAGATAGCGGATGTGATTGGTGCCGCTCGTCCGCTCCGCCTCGCGCTCGCCCCAGCCGGTCGCCGGGTTCAGCGCGACCTTGACTCGGGGCGCGCCGTGAAGGGGCCGGACGATCCGGGCGAACGCCACTGGCCGGTACATGCGTCCCGATCGCTCGAAACGGGGGCAGAAGTCGAAGACCTCCGCCACCGCTCCGTCGCAATCCGTCAACCTGGTCGTCAATATGGGCGTGTTGCGCAGGTAGCTCTGCTCGGCCGAGACCTGGTTCTCGATGGCGATCCGCCATTCGCCGAGCGGCAGCGAGCCCTCGCCTTTGGGCTCGAGCAGCGAGCAGAAGAGCGGGTCGCCGTCGACCCGGGGAGCGCAGCCCCAGACGAAGCCGGCCTCGCGGTCGACGAGCGCGCTCACCTGGCAGTTGCCGATCGGCCAGAGGGAAAGGTCAGTCATCGGAAGCGGCTTCCAGCCACGCGTGGACGTCGGCCACGCCGTTCAGCCGCCAGCGGGCGGCTGTCGGGCGCGGCGGGCCGACCAGCACCCCGTCTCCGCCCAGCGAAGCCGCGGCGCGGAACGCATCCTCATCGGTCAGATCGTCGCCCACGAACACAGGACGCGCGCCCTTGAAGGGTGGTTCCCCCATCAGCCTGCGAACCGCCGCTCCCTTGTCGGATCCGGCGGGCCGAAGCTCCGCGACCATCTTGCCGCGCTGGAGGATGAGGCCCGAGCGCCCGGCCAGCGCCTCCACGAAAGCGTCGGCTTCCGCCGCCCGCTCGGGCGCCAGCCGGTAGTGGAGCGCCACGCCGGCCGGCTTGTCCTCCACCAGCAGGCCTTCGCCTCCGGCGGCGAATCGTCGGATCGACTCGCGCGCCTCGGCCAGCCCCGGCGGCGCCGAAACGGGGATCCGGCGGCCGTCGGCATAATGAAGCTCGGCGCCATGGGAACCCGATAGCACGGCGGCGGACGCGCCCAGGTACCGCCTCAGGTCGTCCACGGCGCGCCCGCTCACGATCGCCAGCCGCCCTTCCAGCCGGGCCGAAAGCCGGTCGAGAAGCGGCGCCAGGCCGGTCGGCACGGCGATCCCGCCGGGGGTCTCGGCAAGCTCCACGAGCGTCCCGTCGAAATCGAGGAAAAGCGCGAGGGGCGCGAGCCGGGAGAGCGGCGGTGGAAGCGGCGGAGGCATGCGCCCCGTTGGCAAGAAGCCGCCGGTTTCACAATGGGCATCATCGCTTTTCGTGGAAAGTATCACCGTCAACTCACGGGAAGAACGTAAAAATATTTTCGTTTCGGACAGTTGATGACCGCCAGAATTCATGTATCCCTTGCCGCAGGGGGGACGCTGCATATGGCTGAGCCGTTTCTGTCGGAAATCCGGCTTTTTTCGTTCGACTTCCCGCCGAAAGGCTGGGCTTTCTGCAACGGGCAGTTCCTGCCCATCAACCAGAATCAGGCGCTGTTCTCGCTGCTGGGCACGACCTATGGCGGCAACGGGCAGACGACCTTCGCCTTGCCGGACCTGCGCGGCCGGTGCGCGATGCACGAGGGCGCCGGCTTCACGCTCGGCCAGACGGGCGGCTCCGAAGCGGAGACCATCACTCAGCAGACGATGCCGCAGCATATCCACTTCCTGCAGGGCGCCAACAAGAACGGCAGTCTTCCGGTCCCGACCGGCAACCTGCTCGGCAATTTCAACAACGGCTACCGCGCCGCGACGAACTTGACGACGCTGCTCGGGGGAACGGTGACGAACACCGGCGGCAGCCAGCCTCACAACAACATGGCGCCCTACCTCGCGATCAATTTCTGCATCGCGTTGCAGGGTGTCTTCCCTTCGCCAAACTAAGGGGGCAGATTAATGGCTCAGCCATATATCGGTGAGATCCGGATATTCGCCGGAAGCTTCAACCCCGTGGGTTGGGAATATTGCAACGGTCAGCTTCTGCCGATCGCCGAAAACGAGACTCTCTTCCAGCTGATCGGAACCACTTACGGCGGCGACGGGGAGAGCAATTTCGCTTTGCCGAACCTGCAAAGCCGGTTGCCGATCCACTTCGGCACCGGCGCCAGCGGGATCCCTCATCCGCTCGCGGAGATGGGGGGCACTGAATCGGTGACGCTGACGGTCCAGCAGATCCCGTCCCACACGCACCCGTTGCTCGCGTCGCAGGATGCGGGAGGCCAGACCAACCCGGCGGGCGCGGTGCTCGGCGCCCTTTCGCCGGTCAGCATCTACGTGCCGAACGCCACTCCGCCGAACCTGGCGATGAACGCCGCATCGATCACTCCGGTGGGAGGAAGCCAGCCGCATGACAACATGCAGCCTTTCCTCTGCATCAGCTACATCATCTCCCTATTCGGGATCTTCCCGAGCCCGAACTGAGCAGGAGAATCCCAGTGGATCCCTTCGTCGCTGAAATCCGCATCGTTCCCTTCAACTTCGCCCCCAAAGGCTGGGCCTTTTGCGACGGGCAGCTCCTGCCGCTTTCGCAGAACACCGCGCTCTTCGCGCTGCTCGGCACCATGTACGGCGGCGACGGCAAGTCGACCTTCGCGCTTCCGAACCTGCAGGGCCAGGGGGCTCTGCACAAGGGTCAGGGCTCTGGCCTTTCGCAGCGCTTCATCGGCGAGATCGGCGGCGCTCAGACCGTCACGCTCCTGGAATCCGAAATGCCGGCCCACAATCACGGCGTGAGGGCGATTGCGGTGCTGTCGACCACGACGACTCCGAGCAATCAGACGGCGCTCGCGCGAAGCCTCAACGGCAACGCCTATGCCGATGCGGCGAGCGGCTTCCAGACCTTCGGTCATCAGGCGCTGGCGCCGGCGGGCGGAAGCCTGCCGCACAACAACCTGCAGCCCTATCTGACGCTCAACTACATCATCGCGCTGCAGGGAGTGTTCCCGCCGCGCCCCTGATCTAACTGGGGGATCTGAAAATGAATGGGGAGAATTCATCCCGCCTGTCCCGCCGCGCCATGCTTGCGGGCCTGGGTTTCGGAGTCACGGCCGCGGGGGCTTTCGCCTCTCCGGTCCGGCAGCTCGATTGGACTCGAAAGCCGGCCAGGGACGGCAGCGCACGGGGCCGGCAGCTGGCGCCGCTTTCCAGTGCCGGCATCGAAGACTGGCGCCGGCAGATCGGCGCCGAGTTCGCGATCGAAGGCGGAAGCGTCGCCCGGCTCGTCGAGGTTCAGCCGCTGAGCTCGGGCGGACCGCGCCCCGCGGGCGTTCGGGAGCAGGCCTTCGCGGCGCTGTTCGAGCCGGTGGCGGGCCCGCTCCCCGCCGGAAACCGGATCCTCGGCGTCCGCCATGCCCGGGGCGGAGCGATGAAGATCTACTTCAGCCCGTGCACCGGCAAATGCGGCGGGCCCCGGCTCCAGGCGGTCTTCAACTGAACTGATGCCGCCCCCGATTCGCGCAGCCGCCCGGCTGGGCGTCTCCTACCGGGAGTGCACCGACGCCGACATCGGCTTCGTGGCCCTGGTCTATGCCTCGACCCGGGTCGAGGAGGTGGCCGCGGCCGGGTGGCCGGTGGAGGTCCAGCACCAGTTCCTCTCCCAGCAAGCCGACGCCCAGCATCGTCACTACCGGACCCATTATCCCAACGCCGAGTGGCTGGTGATCGAGCGCGGGTGCAAGCCGATCGGCCGTCTCTATATCGAGGAGTGGCCGAGCCAGATCCGGCTGATCGACATCTCGCTGCTGCCTGAGGGCCGCGGCGGCGGAGTCGGAAGCGCCATCCTTTCCGACCTTCAGGAGATGGCGGCCGCAGCGGGCAAGCCGCTCAGCATCCACGTCGAGCGCAACAATCCGGCGATGAGCCTCTATCTGCGCCTGGGCTTCGCGACGATCGGAGACCACGGAATCTACGATCTGATGGAATGGCGCCCGCCGCCGCCGGAGCCTAGTTGAACACCGCCTCGTAGCGGACTTCGTCCTGGTCCTGCCCCAGCGGCACGATGAACATCTCGAACCGGTCGTCGCCCAGGCGGAGCGTGTAGATCGCCTGCGGCAGGACCGGCTCGGCGGGACCGCGCCACTCCAGCGTGAACGCTCCCGCTTCCCGGCCGGAAGGGCGGAGCACCCGCACCGCGGCGAGGGTCAGCGGCACGGCCTCCTGGTCGAGCAAAAGCTCGAAGGTCGCGCCCTCGCGTCCCTGGAATTCCTCCAGCCTGAGCTCCCGCATCGCCGACGCCTACTCCAGCGTGCCGCCGGGGTCGAGGCCCCAGAAATGAGCGGTCCGGATATAGCCCTGCCGATCCCCCACCTCGAGCCGGCACCAGCCGCCGGCGCAGTTGGAAAGCCGTCCGACCACCCCCGGCTGGGCAAGATACCGCACCTGCGAATCCTCTGCCGGCGCCTGGTGCAGCGGGCGCGGCGAGTCGCCCGTGACAAGGCCGGTCCGCCGGTCGCTGAGCAGGCGCTGGAGCATCCAGCCGGTCGTCCCCTCGGGGTCGCTGACCTTGCGCCAGTTGGGGTAGGTCTCGACCACCCGGATCGGCAGGTCGGCGCGAAGGTAAAGCCAGGTCGCCGGATAATTGCGGCCCGGCCCGGTGCGCATCATCGCCTTGCCGGCGCTGACCGAGGCCCAATAAGGCGTGGCGCGCTCGTCCTGCGCCTGCGCCGACCCGACCGTAAGGCCGAGCGCGAGCACGGCCGCCAGCGTGACTCTCCTCGCCATCTCGCGCCTCCTTCACCCGCTTATTAGTCAGGAGCGGGTCCCGGGTTCAACGGTCATCTGCCGTTATCAACTCCCTCCCCTTTCCCCGAGCGGGACGGAGCGCCCCTCATCCCGGCGAAAGCCGCGGCCTCAGGACGGTAGGGCCCGGCGGGTCCCCCCAAGGTCCCGGCTTTCGCCGGGATGACGCGGCTCAATCGCCCGTCAGGATCCTGTCCACCAGCTGCCTGACGGTCGGAACGAAGCCGTTCGAATAGAAGGGATCCTTCTTGAAGCGGAAGGCGGCATGGCCGGCGAACATGAGGTTCTGATCGACCGGGCCGCCATGGGCGATGTCCTGCAGCGTCTTCTGGATGCAGAAGCTTCTGGGATCCGCGAGCCGCCCGGTCGTGTTCTTCTCATTGTCCGCCCAGGACGAGAAGGCGCACTGGCTGAGGCAGCCCATGCAGTCCGCCTGGTCCTTGCGGATCTGCATCTTCTCCTCGGGGGTGACGAAGACCAGGGTCTCGTCCGGAGTCTTCAGCGCCTCGGTGAAGCCCTGCGCATACCATTCGCGGGCGTGGAGCAGGTCGCCGCGGGTCACCCAGAAATTCTTCTTGTTGCCGACGCCCACGTCGAGCTGGAAGCAATGGTCGCCCAACTCCTCCTTGGTGAAGGCGATCTGGCGGTGCGACCGGCCTTCCAGGCTCCTCAGGAACGGATTGTAGACCGCGGAGCTGTAGAAGCCGGTGGGGGAGAAGCGGTGGAGAAGGATGTCGCCCTCCTCCAAAGTCATCAGCCGCTGCTTCCAGCCTTCCGGGATCGGGCTCTCCTGGGTGAGGAGCGGCCGGGTGCCGAACTGGAAGACGATCTGGCCGAGCTCGGGATTGTCGATCCAATTCTCCCATTCCTTCAGGTTCCAGACCCCGCCCGCCATGACGATCGGAACGCTGTCGGGAATCCCGCCCTCGCGCATCGTCTCGCGAAGCTCCTTGACCCGCGGATAGGGATCCTGCGGCTTCAAGGGGTCCTCGGCGTTGGAAAGGCCGTTATGACCCCCCGCCAGCCAGGGATCCTCGTAGACGACCGCCGCCAGCCACTCCGCCGCCTTGGAATAGGCGCGCTTCCAGAGCGCCCGGAAGGCGCGGCCGGAGCTGATGATCGGAAGGTAGCTCACGCCGTAGGAGGCGGCGATCTCCGAAAGCTTGTAGGGCATTCCGGCGCCGCAGGTGACCCCCGCGACCAGGCCCTTGGTGCGCTCGAGCACGCCGTGGAGAACCCGCTGGGCGCCGCCCATCTCCCAAAGCACGTTGATGTTGATCGCGCCCTGCCCGCCGGCGATATCGTAGGCGCGCTGCACCTGGGCGACCGCTCCGTCGATCGCATATTGGACCAGCTCCTCGTGCCGCTCGCGGCGGGTGAGGGCGTGATAGACCTGGGGGATGATGCGCCCTTCCGGGTCGTAGCTGTCGGCGTTGACCGCGGAGACGGTGCCGATGCCCCCGGCCGCCGCCCAGGCGCCGGAGCTCGCATGGTTGCTTGCCGAGACGCCCTTCCCGCCTTCCACCAGCGGCCAGACTTCCCGGCCGCCGTACAGGATCGGCTTCAAACCTTTGAACACATGTTCCTCCGGATAAAACGGGGCGGCTATACCGCCGGTCTCAGCCAAAAGCCTCAAAAATCACGATCAGGCCGACAGGAACGCTCCAGGCCGCCCGATGGCTTCGCCGTAGAGCCGGCCGTAACGCTCGACCATCCGGGCCTCGTCATATTCCTCGCCCGCCTTCTCCCGATTGGCGCGGCCGATGGCCCGACGCAAATCGGGGCGCTGGGCCAAAGTGTCAAGCGCCGCGGCGAAGGCGGGCTCATCCCCGGCCTCCACGATCAGCGGCTTGTTGTCCTCGGCGACCATCTGGACGACGTCCCCCACCGCCGTCGCCACCGCCGGCAGCCCGGCGGCCATGGCCTCGACCAGCGAGATCGGAAACTGCTCGCTGTCCGAGGACAATGCGAAAATATCGAAACGGCCGATCCAGCCCGCGGGATCGGACAGGAATCCCGGCATCAGCAGTCGGTCCGCGACCCCGAGCGATCGCGCCTCGGCGGCGATCCTCTCGCTTTCCGGGCCGGTGCCGACGATGACGAGCCGCGCCTCGCGCGACGTCATGGCGGCGAAGGCGCGAACCATTCTCGGCAGGTTTTTGACTGGACGAAGGCCGGCGACGGTCCCGATCACGACTTCGCCGGGGCGCTTGTCGAGCCCGGGAATCGCCACGACCGGCGGCGCCGCATAGCGGCTCAGGGCGATTCCGTTGGCGATCCGGACCACCTTGCCGGCCGGCTGCGCCCAGGCCTTTCGGGCGACCGCCTCCAGCCGCTCCGAAGGGACCACCAGCCGGTGCGCGGCGGCGAGCCCGAGCCGGCGGTAGAGGTTGCGCCTCGTCTTCAGCTCGGCCGCTTCGTCCTGGTTGAAGCCGTCCTCATGGTGGATGAGCGGCGGGCCGCCGAACAGATGCCGAGCCATCACCGCGTCGAAGGCGCCCCAATTGTAGGTGAGGACGAGGTCGAAGCGGCGCATGAAGCGCGAGAGCCGGAACAGGCGCGGCAGGCCCGGCGTCCCGGTGAGCGGCGGAGGATCGGACGGAAATTCGACCCTGAGCGCCGGGTCGAGCGCCTTTGCCGCACCCAATTCCCCCGGCGAGGCCGAGATAACCGAATGCTCGGCGGCCGCGCCGAAGGCGTTCATCAGCTGGACCGCCCGGGCCTCCTTGCCGCCGTGGCCGAAGGTGGAATGGGCGTGAAGGATGCGCACCGGGTTCATTCGCCAAGCATGGCAGTTCGAACCCGCCTGCGTCACCCCCTCCCCGTCATCCCGGCGAAGCCGGGACCCCGGGGAGGCCCGCCGAGACTCTCGTCCCGAGGTCCGCGCTTGGCCGGGATAACGGCTGGCGGGCTATTCCGCGGCCATCTGATAGGGATCGGCGGGCTCGGTGAGCCGGTCGAAGGCGTCGGCATGGGCGCCATATTCCGCCACCTGCCGTCTCCAGCAGGAGCCGGAGACCGGCGGCCTCGGCGCCGGCGTTGCGACGGGCGGGATCGAACGGGGCCTGGCGGTGGGCCGGTCGACCACCATCTGGTGGAACCATTCGCCGGCATAGGTGCCGTCGAAGCGATGCACCCGCGAGCCGAGGATCCTGCCCAGCGGCGTTCCGTCGAGCGAATAGATGGTGGTTTCGAACAGGAAACCGCGCGGCTCCCCCACATTGCTGTAGACGTACATCGTCATGACGCTTTTTCCCCTCCCGGCCCGTCGGGCGCTCTTCTTTTTCCGGAATGCGCCCGCACCGACTGTTCGCCGCCGCGGACAAGGGCTTCAAGCTCGTACAAACCCGTAGTTAACCCAATGCCGCTACGCTCGGGAGCCTAAGACCAGGCGGAGCCGAAGCGGGATCGTGAAGCTGATCGTGATGAAGAAGGGGGGCGAACCCGGCAATGTCGCGATCAATCCCGACAAGGTCACCCATGTCCGCACCGCGTCGGGACCCTTCACCGACATCTATTTCGGCGAGCATCGGGTAGCGGTCGAGGGCACCTTCCAGCAGGTTGTGGCCCGCCTGATGGGCCAGGCGGAGATTCCCGACGCCCCGGCCCCCGGCAAGAGCTGGTTCCCGGCCCGCTGAGGCCGCGGCCGCCGTCCGTTATCCCGGTCCTGACCCGGGATCCATGAACCCGCCCCTCCCGTCATCCCGGCGAAGGCCGGGATCCATGAACACGGCGGCGGGTAGTTCGCAACGGGCGGTGTCCATGGATTCCGGCCTCCGCCGGAATGACGGCTACAGGAGGAAGTCGCTCGCGCTCAGCGGCGTCGGTCCCTGAAGCGTCAGCGCGATGACCAGATCCGCCGCCCCGTCGCCGTTGGTGTCGCCCTCGACGAACCAGGTCCCGCCCTGCTCATAGGCGCGCAGCTGCCCCGCCGAGCCGGTGAAGGCATTGGAGCCGATCCAGCTGAACGCCTGGTTCCCCGCCGTCACAGTGTCGGCGTCGATGCGGTCCAGCTCGATCTTGTCCGTACCCGGCGTGAAGTCGAGGATCTGGTCCATCGATGCCGAGTTGGACTCGGTGACGTTCTGGAAGCGGAACGCGTCCGCCCCGCCGCCGCCCGCCAGAGTGTCGGCGCCGAGATTGCCGTGCAGGAGGTCGTTCATGGCCCCGCCCTTGAGCGTGTCGGACGCCTTGCCGCCGAACAGCCTCAGAATGCCGTCCGTCTCCGCGCTGGCGTCGAGGATCATAGTCTCCGTCCCCATCAGCAGGGCGCCGGACACCGTCAGCTGCCCGCCCGCGCCCACGATCGCGTCCGAAAGGGTGAGGCTGTAGTCGAACTCGCTGCCGCCGCCCCTCGCATAGCGCTGGTCCGTCGCCGAGGTCAGGGTGAGGTTGTCGATGTTGGTGAACAGGCCGGTGAACCCCGGAGCGTTGAAGTCGATCGTGTAGTTCCCGCGAAGGAACATGCCGTCGTAGCCGCTATTGCCGTTCACCGTATCGCCGCTCGCGAACCTCTCCTCGGCGAAGAAGAAGATGTCGTTGCCGAGGCCGCCGAGAAGCGTGTCCTTGCCCTTGCCGCCGTAGACGACGAAGCTGCCGTCGGTCTCCGCCGAACCGTCGAAGGTGAAATCCTCCCCCTCGAGCAGCGCCGCGGCGTTGACCCGCGCCTGCACTCCGGCGGCGAAGTTGGCGTCGTTCGTCGTCAGAACATAGTCGTAGCGGTTGGTGCCGGGCTCGCCGAAGGCGGTGTTGAAGCCGCCCAGGATCGAGATGTTCTCGATCTGGGTGACGTTCGCCGTCAGCGTCAGCGACCCGTACGGGCCCTGCAGCACGAGCGTGTCGCCGCCGTCGCCGCCGTTGACGATGTCCGCGCCGGTCAGGGCGCCGATGAA